>NZ_JASCPA010000062.1:0-31684 GCF_029959715.1 Pseudomonas sp. PS02288
TTGGTGGCGATTATCGGGGTATAACTATCGAACAACTGGATAGTTCCGGGGCCGCCCGCGCCGACGGGCGGGGGGCTGGGTCACTCGGCGATCTGCAGGTCGCGCGCACGGGTGTAGACGTAGCGGACCTTCTCGTACTCGAACGGTGAGTTCAGCTGGCCGTAACGGAAGTTGGTGGTGTAGCGCGCGTTGACCGAACGCAGCAGAAAGATCTCCGGGTGATCCTCGCTGGCTTCGGCGACGTTGAGGAAGTTGGCCTCGCTGTCGACCGCGAAGTCGAACACCCGGCCGCCGGCGTCGCGCAGGTTGGACGGGCCGAAGAACGGCAGCACCAGGTAGGGACCGTCGCCGACGCCGTAGAAGCCAAGCGTCTGGCCGAAGTCTTCGCTCTGCTTCGGCAGGCCAATGCGCGATGCCGGGTCCCACAGGCCGAACACGCCGACCGTGGTGTTGACCAGCAGCCGCCCGGTGGTCTGCAGCGAGCGCTTGCCCTTGAGCTGCAGCGCGCTGTTCACCAGGTTGGGTATGTCGCCCAGGTTGCCGAAGAAATTGCTCACGCCGCTGCGCACGAAGCGCGGCGTGACGTACATGTACCCGCGCACGACGGGCAGCAGCACCCATTCGTCGAGGCGGTAGTTGAAGTGGTACATGTGCCGGTTGAAGCGCTCCCACGGGTCGTAGATTTCCAGCGCTTCGAGGGTGGCGCGCTCGAACTCGGTCTGATCCAGGCCGGGGTTGAACTTCAGGCTGTCCAGCGGGCGGGTGAAACCGTCGCCGTCGGTGTCCGCCTGGGCGGCCATCGGCAGCAGCAGGCTGAGGGCGAGCAGCAGCGGTTTGGTGAGGCGAGCGAGTTGCACGTATGGGGTCGTCATAATGCGATCGTTCCCTGAATGGGCCGGCGCCTGGGCGCGAAGGTGAGCGTCAGCCACGGAAGAAGTCCAGCATGGCCTGGGTGTTGACCTTGTAGTTGAGGTTGCCGAGGTGGCCGCCGTACGGGTAGACGGTCAGGCGTTCGCCGAAGGTGCGGCGCAGGAAGCCAAGGTCGCCGGGGCCGAGGATCACGTCGTCGGCGTTATGCAGCACGGCGATCTTTGGGCTGTTGCGCAGGTAGTCCTCGAGCCCGTAGAGGCTCACCGCATCGACCAGCTGGGTGAAGCTGCCGCCGTTGTGCCGGGCGCGCCACATCGGGATCAACTGGTTGACCATGTAGCAATCGAAATCGCACTGCAGGGCGCGCTTGAAGAACGGCGTCAGGCTGGTGCCCTCCGTGATCGGGAAGTTCGGCGGGGTGATCAGGCCGCGACGGTTAATCAGGTCCGAGGTGAAGGCGATGTCGGCCGAGGAGAAGCGGAACACCGTACCGATCAGCATTGCCATCTGTTCATCAGTCAGGCGCTGTTTGGACTGTTGGAAGTCATAGAGCACCGCTTCGTTGAGGTCGATGTAGCCTTTCTGCTGGAAGTATCGCGAGAGCTTGCGCAGCATCAGTTCATAGAAGGTGGTGCTGCCGGTCACGCCCTTCACCTCGGTCTGCACCAGGCGGTCGAGGTTGCTCACCGAGGTGTTCAGATTGACAGGCGGGTTGATCAGCAGCACGCGCTTGAAGTTGAAGCTGCGCCGGGTTTCGTCGAGATGGCTGACGAAGGCCGCCTGCAGGCCGCCGAGACTGTAGCCGGTGAGGTAGTACTCGGTCACCGGCAGGTCGGGATGCTGGGCGCGCACCGCCTGCATGACCCGGTAGAGGTCGTCGGCATCGTCCGCGGAAATGCCCGGCGTGGCGTAGCGCGAGGCCGAGGCCATGAAGTCGTAGCTGGTCGGCGAGGACAGCTGCACGACGTGGTAGCCGGCCTGGTAATAGAGCTTCTTGAGGAAGTCCATGGTGCTGTTGGCGTAGTTCGCCCCGGTGCCGGCGATGATGAACATCAGCGGCGCCGGCTTGCTCTGCTTGGCCAGCCGGTAGTGCATCTTGGTCACCGGCCAGAAGTTCTCCGGCAGCTCGAACTCGCGCTCCGGCCTTAGCAGCAGGGCGTAGTCGGCCTGGTCGATGTCGGTGTCGAAGGGCAGGGTGGGGCGCAGCGCCGTGGGCGTGGTGGCGATGGTCGCCTCGAACGGGTTGTGCAGTGGGAAGCCGTAGGTGGCCGGATCGACATCCGCGGCCCACAGCGGCGCACTCAGTAAGCTGCCAAACAATGCGGCTAAGCGAAGAATACGTGGCATGGAAGTTCCCTTTCGGAAGAAGGCGTTCTGAGTAATCCGCAGGCTATGACAACCGCGGGACCAGCAAAGTGCCAGCAGTTCGGGAGGTGTCGTTCGCGACCGCTACAGCGGCGCGAAAATCGCCCGGCTGCGCGGCAGGGCCCTGAGCATCGTCGGCGTCCGACGCCTGACCGGATCGGTTTCCCGCCGCTACGGGGCTGACGAGGAAAGCTGAACCCATTCTACGCGCGACGCGGTCGGTAATAATTGCACCGGTGTGTGCGGTTTGCAGCGGCATGGCTGGCGGCTATTCTGTGCGCCTTTCTCGCCGGAGTCGCCCTTCATGCGCCGCAAGCCCGTGATCCTGCTGTTGATCTGCCTGTCGTTGTGGTTGGCCGCCTGTCTCGCCCTGCGCTACGGCTTCATGCAGGACAGCCGCTGGGTCGGCGCCTGCGCCGACGATCCACTGCGCTGGGAATGCCAGGTCCGTTCTGTGCTCGGGCTGACCATTCATTTCCGCATTCTGGCCTGGGCGGCGCTGGTTACCGCCGTGCTCGGCTTTCTCCTGCCGGGCGTCGCCGGTCGCCGGGTCGCCCTGCTCGGCATGCTTTTCGCGCTGCCGGCGCTGATCCTCTATACCGCCAGCCTGGCGGTTTTCGCCGTGGTGCTGTCGGCGCTGCGCCTGGTGCGCGCGCCGCGGCAGTTCGCGGCGCGCTGAAACTCGCTTCTCAGCCCGCGATCGCCCTCGGCTCCCGGCGCAGGCAGCGGTAGAGGGCGAGGGTCAGCAGCAGGCTGACGACGGCCCAGCCGATCGCCTGCTGGTTGCCCAGGGTTTCCTCGACTAGTTGTGGAATGATGCCCAGCCCGACGAACAGCGCCAGCAGCGTCAGCTCGCGGCGCGGGCCGGCGACCGGGCGGCACAGGTAGGCCACCGCCGGCAGCAACAGCGCGGCGCTGGGAAAGCTGCGGTAACGCGCATCGAAGACCAGCGCCAGCATCATCACCGCACCGGCGAAGCCCGCCGCCGCGATCCACCAGCCACCGCGCGCTTCCAGCCAGGCGAACGCTCGCCCGCGGCGCCCCAGGGCGAGCGTGGCGTGCGCCAGCACCAGTAGGTTGAGCACCACCAGCGCCGCGGCCCACAGCCATTCGCCGACGAAACGGCTGGTGACCCAGGCCAGTTCGCACCACAGCGCGATGCTGCCGGCGCCGAGCCCGGCCAGCAGCGGCAACAGCAACGCCGAACGGGTGGATGACGGGCGCCCGCCGAGGATCAGGCCGGCGGCGAAGATCGCCAGCGAGAAGCCCAGCCAGATCGGCCAGTTCGGCAGGTTGGAGACCGGTCCGGCGAGCACCGCCTTCTCCTGGCGGTCGGCGTCGAACAGGCCCCAGTAACCGCCCACCGCGCCTTCGCTGGCGCGCTTCCAGGGCTGGTCGAAGGCCTCGATCAGGTTGTAGCGCCAGCCGTTCTGCTCGGCCATGGCGACGAACCCGCGGATGAACTTGGCCTGGTTGACCAGACTCGGCACCGCGGTTTCGCGTTGGCGGCCCTCGCTGGGCCAGCCGGTTTCACCGATGAGGATGTCCTTGGGCGCGAACTTCCTGCCGAATTCCTCGCGAATCTGCGCGACGTGGCCGAGCGCATCGTCGATGCCCGCCGGCTCGTCTTCCCAGTACGGCAGCAGGTGGATGGTGAGGAAGTCCACGGCCGGCGCGACTTCCGGGTGCTGTAGCCAGAATTCCCAGACATCGGCGTAGGTCACCGGCTGGCTGACCTGGGCTTTAACCTGGCCGATCAGCTGCGCCAGACGCGCGCCGGTGACTTCCTTGCGCAGCAGCGTCTCGTTGCCGACGATCACTGCCGTGACCACGTCGGGGTTGGCCTTCGCCGCGGCGATCAGCGCGTCGACTTCCTTCTGCGTGTCTACCGGGTTGCCGTTGACCCAGGCGCCGAGCATCAGCTTGAGCCCGTGTTTGCGCGCCAGGTCCGGGATTTCCTCTAGGCCGGTCATCGAGTAGGTGCGCACGCACTCGAAGCGCTTGGCGAGCAGCGCGAGGTCGGCGTCCATGCGCTCGGGGCGCAGGATGAAGGGCTGGTCGAAGGGCGACTGGTCCTTGTCGAACGGGCTGTAGGAGGCGCATTGCAGCTTGTGCGAGGGCGTGGCCGCGTCGGGCAGCAGCACCGGCTGGCCGATGGCATACCAAAGGCCGAAAAGTGCAAAGACGGCGAGCAGGCTGGCGAACAGGTAGGGAAGAGCGGGGAAGGAGATTTTTTCCGGCATGATCGGCTGCGCCTGGGAACAAGTCGCGCATCTTACCTGCAATCCGGTGACCGATCAGCCCGGTCGGAGCGTTGCAAAATGCTTCGCGTCAGGCGGCTTGATGGGCTTTTCATCGGTACGGGCCGATGGGCGGTGCGCGGGCGTCATCCGGCTGTCATCTGCCTTTCGTAGCGTCGCGCAAAACCACAGAAGAAGAGAATTCCATGGACGATTACCAGGAAGAACTGCTCGAACGTCGCGCCGCCGAAGACGCCATGCTGGACACCAGCGAAGACGCCAGCGAGATGTGATCAGCCGACCTGGCGCTGGGCGCGGCGGAATTCGCCGGGCGTCTGCCCGCTCCAGCGCTTGAACGCACGCTGGAAGGCTTCCGCCGAGGCGAAGCCGAGCAGGTAGGCGATCTCGCCAAAGGCCAGTTCGGTGTCGCGGATGTAGGCCATCGCCAGGTCGCGGCGGGTGTCGTTGAGGATGGCGCGGAACTGCGTGCCTTCCTCGGCGAGCTTGCGTCGCAGGGTCCAGGTTGGCAGTTGCAGGCGTGCCGCGACTTCCTCCAGGTCGGGCTCGCGGCCATTGAGCAACGGGCCGATCAGCCGGCCGATGCGCTCGCTGAGGCTGCGCGTGCGGGTCTGCTGTTCCAGTTCCGCTTCGCAGATTTCCAGCAGATGACGCCAGGTGCTCGGGCAGTGCTCGGGATTACGCAGCGCCAGGATGTCGCGGCCGAGGCGCAACTGGTTGAATTCGCTGGAGAACTGCGCCGGGCTGCCGAACAGGCCGGCGTAGCGTTCCAGATACTCCGGTGGCGGGAATTCGATCTCGACGCGCTCGGCCAGCAGGTGGCGGCCGACCAGCGCGCTCAGCTGGCTCAGCCAGCCGGCCAGCACCGAGTCGACGACGAAGCGGTTGTAGGCATTGTACGGACTGATCGAATAGAAGCGCAGCCAGGCCCCGCGGGTGTCCTCGTGGAAACTCGACTGGCCGCGGTAGTTACTGGCGTAGAGCGGCTCATAGCGGATCAGCGCACGCGCCGCTTCGCGCACCGTTGGCGCCTGCGCGGCGCTGACGCCCGCCAGGCCGAGCTGTGGCAGCCGGCTCAGGCGACCCATGTCCAGGCCCAGGCCGGCCTCTCCGCTGAGGCCGATGGCGGCATGGCCCAGACGCATGAACCGCGGGATGGACAAGCGCGCACGTGGTTCGGCGAGGCGCGCGGCATCCAGGCCGTAGCTTTCCAGCAGTGCGCCGGCATCCTGGCCGCGTTCCTCCAGCGCGGCTGCCAGCCCGTGGACGAAACCGACCGAAAGGTCGCCCAGGCGCACGCGGCGGGCTTTCACTGCGGCGCGATCCACAGGTTGAGCAACTGGCTGCCCGGTGCCTGGCCGCGCTGCATTTCCAAGGGCGTCAGCTCCACCCGGCGTGGCGCGCCGCCGACCGGCCAGCTCAGCTTGCCGCGCAGGTACAGCGGCTCGCTGACCTGGTCGCCATTGGCCGTGAGCACCCGGCTTTGCGGGTAGCCGGGCTGCCAGTCGCGCTCGATCAGCAGCTCGCGCTCGCCGATGCGCAGGCGTTGCGGTGCGCGTCTGTCGTGCGGCTGCGGCCAGGCCTCGCTGTAGAGTTCGCCGAGCACCTGGCCATCCGGGCCGAAGGCCAGGCTGACGGTGCGCAGCGGGCCATCGCCGACCGTCAGCTGGCCGTTTTCCAGGTGCGGCAGCGGCAGGAGGATCGAGCCGGCGAGCAGGTTGACCCGGTATTCGCGCGCCAGCTCGGAGAACAGGTGCTGATAGTCCGCCGCCATGCGCCGGGCCTTCATCCGCAGCAGCGCCTCGTCGAGGCGTTCGGCATCCAGGTTCTGCATCAGCACCTGCACCGCCAGCAGCGGGTTGCCCAGCAGCATCCAGTCGCGCACCTCCTGGCGGTCACGCGCCTGGTACAGCTCGGTTTTCTCGCCGGCGGCGATCAACCAGGTGCCGACGTGTTCGGGCAGCGCCACCAGGGTTTGCGGGCTGAGCAGCCCGGCAGCGCGGGCGCGATCCAGCGCCGCGGCGAGTTTCAGGCGCAGGTGCGCCGGGCTCTGGTAGTCGACCGGGAACAGCTGCGGGCGGATCAGCAGCAGGTTGCCGGACGCGCCGGGCGTGCCCGCGTCGGTGCTCAGCTCGCTGCGCAGATCGGACAGGTAGTGGCTGGCCGGACGGCGCTCGGCCCAGCCGACGAAGGTCGCCAGGCCGGCGATCAGCGCACCGAGGATCGACAGCAATAGCAGCTTGCGCATGGACGCTCCATGAAGACGGACGCGCACAGGGTAGGGAGGTACGTCGCGCTTGCGCAACCCTGTGCTGCGCGCTGCGATCAATAAGTTGTCACTTTCGATCATTGAGTGGGCCCGGCGCGCTGACTATCGTCTGCCCATCGATTCCCTCCACAGATGAGGGGACATCCGTGCCACAGCCGATTTCCGGAGAAGCCATGACTACGCCTTACCCGCACCTGCTCGCGCCCCTCGACCTGGGTTTCACCACGCTGCGCAACCGCACCCTGATGGGGTCGATGCACACCGGCCTGGAGGAGAAACCGGACGGCTTCGAGCGCATGGCGGCGTACTTCGCCGAGCGCGCCCGCGGCGGCGTCGGCCTGATGGTCACCGGCGGCATAGGCCCGAACCTCGAAGGCGGCGTGTATTCCGGCGCGGCGAAGCTGACCAGCGCAGAGGAAGCGGCCAAGCACCGCATCGTCACCCAGGCGGTGCACGAGGCGGGCGGCAAGATCTGCATGCAGATCCTGCACGCCGGGCGCTATGCCTACAGCCCGAAGTCGGTGGCGCCGAGCGCGATCCAGGCACCGATCAACCCGTTCAAGCCGCACGAGCTGGACGAGGAAGGCATCGAGAAACAGATCCAGGACTTCGTCACCTGCTCCGTGCTCGCCCGGCAGGCCGAGTACGACGGCGTCGAGGTCATGGGTTCCGAGGGCTACTTCATCAACCAGTTCCTCGCCGCCCACACCAACCACCGCACCGACCGCTGGGGCGGCGCCTACGAGAACCGCATGCGCCTGCCGGTGGAAATCGTCCGCCGCGTGCGCGAGGCCGTGGGCCCGAACTTCATCATCATCTATCGCCTGTCGATGCTCGACCTGGTGGAAGGCGGCAGCACCTGGGACGAAATCGTCCTGCTGGCCAAGGCCATCGAGAAGGCCGGCGCCACCCTCATCAACACCGGTATCGGTTGGCACGAAGCGCGTATCCCCACCATTGCCACCAAGGTGCCGCGGGCCGCGTTCACCAAGGTCACCGCCAAGCTCAAGGGCGAGGTGAAGATCCCGCTGATCACCACCAACCGCATCAACACCCCGGAAGTCGCCGAACAGGTGCTGGCCGAGGGCGACGCCGACATGGTCTCCATGGCGCGTCCGTTCCTCGCCGACCCGGAATTCGTCAACAAGGCGGCCGCTGGGCGCAGCGACGAGATCAACACCTGCATCGGCTGCAACCAGGCGTGCCTGGACCACACCTTCGGCGGCAAGCTGACCACCTGCCTGGTCAACCCGCGCGCTTGCCATGAAACCGAGCTGAACTACATCCCCACCGCGCAGGTGAAGAAGATCGCCGTGGTCGGCGCCGGCCCGGCCGGGTTGTCCGCCGCCAGCGTCGCCGCCGAGCGCGGTCACCAGGTGACGCTGTTCGACTCGGCCAGCGAGATCGGTGGGCAGTTCAATGTCGCCAAGCGCGTGCCGGGTAAGGAAGAGTTCTTCGAGACCCTGCGCTACTTCAAGCGCAAGCTGGAAACCAGTGGCGTCGAGCTGCGCCTGAACACCCGTGTCGGCGTCGAGGAACTGGTCGCCGGCGGCTATGACGAGATCATCCTCGCCACAGGCATCGCGCCGCGTACCCCGGCGATTCCGGGCATCGAGCATCCTAAGGTGATCAGCTACCTGGATGCCATCCTCGGACGCAAGCCGGTCGGCCAGCGCGTCGCGGTGATCGGCGCCGGCGGCATCGGCTTCGACGTCTCCGAGTTCGTCACCCACCAGGGCCGCTCCACCAGCCTCGATCGCGATGCGTTCTGGCACGAGTGGGGCATCGACACCGCGCTGGAGGCGCGCGGTGGTATCGCCGGGATCAAGGCCGAGGTGCCGGCGCCGGCGCGCCAGGTGTTCCTCCTGCAGCGCAAGAAGACCAAGGTTGGCGACGGCCTCGGCAAGACCACCGGCTGGATCCATCGCACCGGGCTGAAGAACAAGCAGGTGCAGATGCTCAATTCGGTCGAGTACCTCAAGGTCGACGACGCCGGCCTGCATATCCGCGTCGGCGAAGCTGAGCCACAGGTGCTTGAGGTGGACACCGTCATCGTCTGCGCCGGCCAGGACCCGCTGCGCGACCTGCACGACGGCCTGCTCGACGCCGGCCAGCAGGTGCACCTGATCGGAGGCGCCGACGTGGCCGCCGAACTCGATGCCAAGCGCGCGATCAACCAGGGGTCGCGACTCGCCGCCGCCCTTTGACGCGCTCACTCGCCGCGTTCGCTCGCTGCCCGGCCGACTTGTGTGTCCGGGCAGTTCTGTTATCTGTGTCATGGAACGGGGATTATCCGCGACAATCGGTCTTGGCCGGTCGCTGGCTGCTAAGCCGGTCACAGCCTCCAGGCGGCTGCATGCCCTAGACTCGCCCAACCGCTGGGCCGGTTCTTGCTAACAGGCTCCTGCCCCGGGCGTGCCGCGTCGACCGGGCGATTGCAGAACGAGGAACCGAAACGATGCAGAACAAGCCGCAGATGGTCGAGGCCGTACTGTTTTTCGATGAGCAGGGCGTCTGCAAACAGATGCTGTTCGCCGAATTCGAGGCGGTGCTCGACGGCGTGGTCGACCTTCCCGGCTTCGCCGACCGGCAGATGCGCGCGGTCTATGTGCTGATCAATCCGCGCCTGCAGGTGCGCTCGGCGGTGTTCTTCTTCCTCGATTTCGACCCGAAAGGCGCCGCCGACCCTGGCTGGAACATTCCCCTGCGCCACCTCGCGGACCGCGCCGGACGTGGCCCGGACCTCGGTGGCGGGCCGATTCGCCTGGCCTGTCGTAGCCAGACGCCGGTGGCCTGGCTGCAACTGCACCTGTGGGAGCCGAGCATTGAGCGCGGCGACTTTCAGGCGATCCGCGAAGCTGTGCAGCGCAACAGCCTGGGCCTGCTGGTCGAGGAAGAAACGGCGTTGCCGGCGATGGCGCCGGAGCGTCTGCAGGTCGCCGCCGAAGACGCCTGGTACGCCGACCCTTCGCAGGAACTGGTGGAAAAGTTCACCGAGCAGATGGGCCTCGAGCATCGCCAGAAAATCGCCGTGCTGGTGAAGCAGCAGCGGCTGCGTCTGGCCAGCCTCGGGCAGAATCATGAAGAAGAGCTGGCGCGGGTCAAGCAGACCGCCGAGCGCCAGCACGCGCGCCTGCTCGACGAGGTCGCGGCGCTCCAGCAGGCGCTGGCCGAGCAGGAAATGGTGGTGTCGCAGTGGCAGGCGCGTTTTGCCGAGCAGGCCGAGAGTTTCCAGAAAAGCCGCGAGGAAATGACCCGCCAACTGCGCGCCATCGAGCGTAACGCGCGCATCGAGGCCGATGTGCTGCGCGCGCAGTTCGAGGCCCAGCTGGAAGAAAGGATCGCCCTAGCAGTGGCCGACTACCGCGAGCAGATCGCGGTGCGCGACGTGGAGCTGGCGTACCGCGACGAGCTGGATACCCAGTTGCAGGAGGATATCGAGCGGCTCAAGCGCGAACAGACCCGAGCGATGGTCGCCGACCGGCGCCTCGAACAACTGGCCGAGCTGGGCGTGGTGCTGGTGGTGTACCACCCCGGCGCCGGGCACCTGACCATTCCTCAGCCGGACGTGCCGCGCTACCTGGAAAACCCGCAGGCCTACGCCGCCGGAAAGTGCTTCGTCAGCGAGGCGCAGTACCGCGAATGGCTGGCGCACTACCAGCAGCCGACCTGCGACGCCGTGCTGCCTGGCGGCGAGCGCTGCGACGCGGCGCTGGAGCGGGTCGAGATTCCGGGGCGCTATGTGGCCGGGGAATCCTGCCGCTGCGATCGCCACAAGGCCAGCCAGCGGCTGCGCACCGCCGGTTGAGTTCGCCGCTCCTGCCCGCCTGGGCGCCCCAGGCCGATCTCCATCCGCTGGCGTTCGACTGGCTGCAACCGGCCGGGGTCGAACTCGCGGTGCTGCGCCTGGACCGGATCGACGCCTGGGTGTCCGGCAACAAGTGGTTCAAGCTCAAACCCCATCTGGCGCTGGCCGCCGCTGCCGGCAAGCGCGGGGTGATCAGCCTCGGCGGCGCGCATTCCAATCACCTGCATGCGCTGGCCGCCGCCGGCCGGCGCTTCGGCTTTCCCTGCGTCGGCCTGATGCGCGGCGAGCCGCAGGACACGCCGACCGCGCGCGACCTCATCGATCTCGGCATGCAAGTGCACTGGCTAGGCTACGGCGGCTATCGCGCCCGTCATCGGGCAGATTTCTGGGAACCCTGGCAGGCGCGTTATCCCGATCTGCAGCCGGTGCCCGAAGGCGGCGGCGGGTTGCCCGGCGCGCGCGGCTGCATCGAGCTGGTCGTCATGGCGCGGCGGCAACTCGCCGCGCTCGGCTGGAGTGACTACGACGGCTGGTGGCTGGCGGCCGGCACGGGGACCACGCTGGCCGGGCTGGTGCTCGGCGAGGCGGGTGAGCGCCCGGTGCACGGCGCGCTGGCGGTGCCGGACGACCACGGGGTGGCGCGGCGCATCGGCGACGTGCTCGCCGACGCTGGTCTGGACGATGGCGGCTATCGGCTGCATTCGGCCAGCCGCGGCGGTTTCGCCCGCGTCGACGCGCCGCTGCGCAGCTTCATCGCCGACAGCGAGCGCCACAGCGGCATGCCACTTGAGCCGCTGTACACCGGCAAGGCGCTGCTCGCGCTGCGCGACGCCGTCGAGGCCGGGCGGTTCGCCGCGGGCACCCGGCTGATCTTCGTTCACACCGGTGGGTTGCAGGGGCGTCGCGGCCTGTCCGGCGCCTGAGGCTCATTCGCCCAAATGCGGCCATCGATCGGCGATCAGAAACACCCGCTCGACTTCCTGCCAGGCGCCGTGGCCGTCCGCTTGCAGCCGCACCAGCAGTTGTGCGCGACTGTCTGCCGGCAACGCCGCCAGCCAGTCGCCGAACTGCGGTGGCTGCCAGCGTTCGTCGGTGGTCACCCGCGCAGGCGCCAGCCAGGCCTGGCGCGGAAGCGGTTGCCAGCTGCCGGAGCCCTGCGCGGCGGCGAACGCCGGCCAGTCGCGCCGGTGCACCCAACGCCCACGGTCGTGCGCCGGATGGGCGCCGAGCGGCGACGCGCAGCCGTCGGGCCAGGGATAGAACAGGCAGCCGCCGAGCCACAGGCGGGCGTCGGCCTGGCGCACGCCCAGCGCTTGGAGCGCGGCGAGGCCTTCGGGGCGCGCGGAAAGAGGCAGTTGGTGGCTGCTCAGGCGCTCCAGTTTCAGATCGAGACGATCACGTCCGCCCGGCCCGATCCAGTTCGCCGGATCGCCGCCGTCGCGTTCATCGGGGCCGAGGTAGAGCTTCATCGCCAGTTCCAGGTGATGCACGCCCGCGCCATCGCGCAGCAGCAGGTCGAGTTCGCCCAGCGTGCGGTTGCCTTCGCGGATCGGCAGGTTGGCGGCGATCAGTTCGATATCCGGCGCAGCGTGCAGGGCGAACTGCCAGAGCTGTTCGTAATACAGGCCGAGGCGGCGGATCGGGTGGCGTTGCAGCCAGTCGCGCAGCGTGCGGTCGTCGTCATCCAGTCGCCACAGCCAGGCCGCCAGTCGCTGCGGGTCGTCGGCCCAGGCACTGCCGGTGAGCGGATGACGCTGCGCCCAGGGCGCGTCCTCCAGCAGCGGCGCGGACAGCAGTGCCCAGGCCAGGTCGCGCACGGCGGCGGACTGGAAGCGGCGGGGCAGGTCGGCGAGCGGGGCGAAGGGCTGCATGCTGCGAGCATAGCGCAGGCTTCGGTGGCGCTGGCGCAAGGGAGAAAGCGCGCTAGCGCGGTGGTCTCACGCCAGTGGCCGGTGGCTTTGCCGTTGGTCTGCGGCGGACCTTTCGCCCATAATCCGCCTCTCCGCTAGCCCGAGCCCTGGAATCCCCATGGAGCAATTTCGCAATATCGGCATCATCGGTCGCCTCGGCAGTTCGCAGGTGCTGGAGACCGTTCGCCGACTCAAACGCTTCCTGCTGGACCGCCACCTGCACGTGGTCCTCGAGGAATCCATCGCCGAAGTAGTGCCCGGGCACAACCTGCAGACCGCCTCGCGGCGCATTCTCGGCGAGATCTGCGACCTGGTGATCGTGGTCGGCGGCGACGGCAGCATGCTCGGCGCGGCGCGTGCACTGGCCTGGTCGAAGGTCCCGGTGCTGGGCATCAACCGTGGCAGCCTGGGCTTCCTCACCGACATCCGCCCGGACGATCTGGAAGCCAAGGTCGGTGAGGTGCTCGATGGCCAGTACAGCGTGGAGAACCGCTTCCTTCTGGAAGCCGAGGTGCGCCGCAACGGTGATTCCATCGGCGAGGGCGACGCGCTCAACGACGTGGTGCTGCACCCCGGCAAGTCGACGCGGATGATCGAGTTCGAGCTGCACATCGACGGTCAGTTCGTCTGCAGCCAGAAGGCCGACGGCCTGATCATCGCCACGCCGACCGGCTCCACGGCTTATTCGCTGTCCGCCGGCGGGCCGATCATGCACCCCAAGCTGGACGCCATCGTCATCGTGCCGATGTACCCACACACGCTGTCCAGCCGGCCGATCGTGGTCGACGGCAACAGCGAGCTGAAGATCGTCGTGTCGCCGAACATGCAGATCTATCCGCAGGTCTCATGCGACGGACAGAACCATTTCACCTGCGCGCCAGGCGATACCGTGACGATCAAGAAGAAACCGCAGAAGCTGCACCTGATCCACCCGCTGGACCACAACTACTACGAGGTGTGCCGGACCAAGCTGGGCTGGGGCAGTCGGCTGGGCGGAGGCGACTGATGCTCGACCCCGCGCGCGGCTACGACCTGATCGGTGACGTGCATGGCTGCGCACGGACTCTCGAACGCCTGCTCGACGGGCTTGGCTATCACCGCCAGGCGGGTGTCTGGCGGCATCCGCGGCGGATGGTGCTGTTCCTCGGCGACATCGTCGACCGCGGCCCACGGGTGCGCGAGGCGCTGCACTTGGTGCGCGACATGGTCGCGGCGGGGCAGGCGCTGTGCATCATGGGCAACCACGAATTCAACGCGCTGGGCTGGAGCACGCCGGCGCCGCCGGGCAGCGGCTGCAGCTTCGTGCGCGAACACACGCCGCGCCACGAGCGGATGATCCGCGAGACGCTGGCGCAGTTCGACGGCCACCCGGCCGACTGGCGGGACTTCCTCGGCTGGTTCTATGAGCTGCCGCTGTTCATCGACGCCGGGCGTTTCCGCCTGGTGC
The DNA here is from genome assembly GCF_029959715.1 of Pseudomonas sp. PS02288. NCBI lineage: Bacteria > Pseudomonadati > Pseudomonadota > Gammaproteobacteria > Pseudomonadales > Pseudomonadaceae > Pseudomonas > Pseudomonas sp. PS02288. Next base: position 13,928 of record NZ_JASCPA010000062.1, read on the forward strand.
ACGCCTGCTGGGACAGCAGCCTGATCGAACCGCTGCGCGCGCAGTTCGCCGACGGCCGCGTCGACGAGCCGTTCGTCCAGGCCTCGGCGGTGAAAGGCAGCTTCGCCTGCACGGTGTTCGATCGCCTGCTGCGCGGCACCGACCTGCCGCTGCCGCACGGGCTGACCCTGACCAGCGAGGAAGGCTTCACCCGGCGCACGTTCCGCACCAAGTTCTGGGAGGAGAGCCCGGCCACCTACGGCGATATCGTGTTCCAGCCGGACGCGCTGCCGGACAGCGTCGCCGAGATGCCGCTATCGGAGACCCAGAAAAGCCGGCTGTTTCTCTACGGCCCGCACGAGCCGCTGCTGTTCGTCGGCCACTACTGGCGCACCGGCAAACCGGCGCCGATCCGCGGCAACCTGGCGTGCCTGGACTACAGCGCGGTGATGTACGGCAAGCTGGTCGCCTATCGCCTGGACGACGAGCGCCGCCTCGATCCGCACAAGTTCGTCTGGGTCGACGTCGAGCGGCCGGAGTCGCTGCGATGAGCCGCGTCGCCGCCATGCGCCTGCCGATCGCCACCGACCTCAGCGGCTTCGTCGGCCTGCTGCGTAGCCTGAACGTTCCGTACCGGGTCAGCGAGGAATCCGGCGAGCAGGTGCTCTGGGTGCCGGGCGAGGAACTGGCGGAGCAGGTCCGCGATCTCTACACGCGTTTTCCGCACGGCAATCCGGAGCAGCCACCGAGCCGTTTCGTGCGGCCGTCCGCCAGCCCGCTGGAGCGCCTGAAACGCAGCCCGGCCACCGCTGGCGTGCTGCTGCTGACGCTTATCGTCGCGGCGCTGACGTTCCTTGGCGACAACCTCGCCAGCCTCCGCTGGCTGACCTTCCAGGACTTCCGCATCCAGGGCGACTACCTGCAGTTCGTCCCGCTGGCGGTGAGCCTGGATGCCGGCGAGTGGTGGCGGCTGGCCACGCCGATGCTGCTGCATTTCGGCTTCCTTCACCTGGCGATGAACGCCCTGTGGTACTGGGAGCTGGGCGGGCGCATCGAGGGGCGCCAGGGCGCTTCGATGCTGCTGGCGCTGACGCTGCTGTTCAGCCTGGCGTCGAACGTCGGGCAGTACCTGTTCGGCGGCCCGGCGCTGTTCGGCGGACTCTCCGGCGTGCTCTACGGGCTGCTCGGCCACTGCTGGATCTTCCAGCGCCTGGCGCCCAATCCGGCCTACCAGTTGCCCAGGGGCGTGCTGGGGATGATGCTGATCTGGCTGCTGGTATGCCTGTCCGGCGTGATCGGCGCGCTGGGCTTCGGCTCCATCGCCAATGCTGCCCACGTCACCGGCCTGATCGCCGGCTGCGCGACCGGCCTGATCGGCGGCCTGCTGGCCCGCCGCTCATTGCAGTAGCACCGTAGGGTGGGCTTCAGCCCACCCGCGTCGTCGCATCGCGAGCGGCGCTCGCCACGGCGGGCATTCCGGTAGAATGGCGGCATTCCCCGACTGCGGAGCTGCCATGTCGACTTTTTCCGAGATGATCGAGAACATCACCCCCGAGATCTACCAGAGCCTCAAGCTCGCCGTTGAGATCGGCAAGTGGCCGGATGGCCGCAAGCTGACCCAGGAGCAGAAGGAGCTGAGCCTGCAGGCGGTGATCGCCTGGGAGCTGCAGAACCTGCCGGAAGAGGAACGCACCGGCTACATCAGCCAGCAGTGTGCATCGCACGCCAAGCCGGAGCCGCAGATCCTGTTCAAGTCGGACACCGTACATTGAGGTCCGAGTCGTGTTGAGCGAGCTGGGCCGCGGTGCCCTGAGCAAGATGTCGGTGCGCCTCGATGCACCGGTGCAGTACGCCTTTCGTCTCGGCGAGCGGGAGGTTCCGGTCAATCCGCTGATCGGCCGTTCGCTGCGCCTGGAGTACCTCGGCGCGATCCACTGCAGCCATTGCGGTCGCCAGACCCGCAAGAGTTTCAGCCAGGGCTACTGCTACCCGTGCTTCACCCGGTTGCCGCAGTGCGACCTGTGCATCGTAAGCCCCGAGCGCTGCCACCATGAGCTGGGCACCTGCCGCGATCCCGAGTGGGGCACCAGCTTCTGCATGACCGATCACGTGGTCTACCTGGCCAACTCGTCGGCGGTGAAAGTGGGGATCACCCGCGCCAGCCAGATGCCGACGCGCTGGCTCGACCAGGGCGCCAGCCAGGCACTGCCGATCCTGCGGGTCGCCACCCGCCAGCAGTCCGGGCTGGTCGAGGACCTCCTGCGCAGCCAGGTCGCCGACCGCACCAACTGGCGCACGTTGCTCAAGGGCGATGCTCCGCCGCTGGACCTGATCGCCGAGCGCGACCGTCTGCTCGACCACTGCGCCGAAGGGCTGCTGGCCTTGCAGCAGCGTTTCGGTCTGCAGGCGATCCAGCCGATCACCGAGGTGGCACCGCTGGAGATCCGTTATCCGGTGCACGCCTATCCGACCAAAGTGGTCAGTTTCGATCTGGACAAGACGCCCGTCGTCGAAGGTACCCTGATGGGCATCAAGGGCCAGTACCTGATCTTCGATACCGGCGTGATCAACATTCGCAAGTACACGGCGTACCAGTTGCTGGTATCGGCCTGACCCATTCCCGCCCCGGCCGCCTGCCGGGACCGCCAGGAGCCGAAAGATGCGCACCGAGCAAGCCAAGACGATCTACCTGAAGGACTATCAGGCGCCGGACTACCTGATCGACGAAACCACCCTGACCTTCGAGCTGCACGAGGACCACACCCTGGTCCACGCGCAACTGGTGATGCGGCGCAACCCGGAGAAGGGCGCCGGGCTGCCGGGCGCCGGGCTGCCGCCGCTGGTCCTCGACGGCCAGGAGCTGGAGCTGCTCGCGGTGTCGCTGGACGACCGCGAGCTTGCGCCCGGCGACTATCAACTCGATGACAGCCACCTGACCCTGCAGCCGACCGCGGCGCAGTTCACCGTCGACAGCACGGTGCGCATCCACCCGGAGAGCAACACCGCGCTGGAAGGTCTGTACAAGTCCGGCAGCATGTTCTGCACCCAGTGCGAGGCCGAGGGCTTCCGCAAGATCACCTACTACCTCGATCGGCCGGACGTGATGAGCAAATTCACCACCACGGTGAGCGCCGAGCAGCATCACTACCCGGTGCTGCTCTCCAACGGCAACCCGGTGGCCAGCGGCAGCGAGGAGGGCGGTCGCCATTGGGCCACCTGGGAAGACCCCTTCAAGAAACCGGCGTACCTGTTCGCCCTGGTCGCCGGCGACCTCTGGTGCGTCGAGGACAGCTTCACCACGATGAGCGGGCGTAACGTCGCCCTGCGCATCTACGTCGAGCCGGAGAACATCGACAAGTGCCAGCACGCCATGGACAGCCTGAAGAAGTCCATGCGCTGGGACGAGGAGGCCTACGGTCGCGAGTACGACCTGGACATCTTCATGATCGTCGCGGTGAACGACTTCAACATGGGCGCGATGGAGAACAAGGGCCTCAACATCTTCAACTCCAGCGCCGTGCTGGCCCGCGCCGAGACCGCCACCGACGCCGCCCACCAGCGCGTCGAGGCGATCGTCGCGCACGAGTACTTCCACAACTGGTCGGGCAACCGCGTGACCTGCCGCGACTGGTTCCAGCTGTCGCTCAAGGAAGGCTTCACCGTGTTCCGCGATGCCGGCTTCTCGTCCGACATGAACTCGGCGACGGTCAAGCGCATCGAGGACGTGGCCTTCCTGCGTACCCACCAGTTCGCCGAGGACAGCGGCCCGATGGCGCATTCGGTGCGCCCGGACTCGTTCATCGAGATTTCCAACTTCTACACCCTGACCGTCTACGAGAAGGGTTCGGAAGTGGTCGGCATGATCCGCACGCTGCTTGGCGCCGAAGGCTTCCGCAAGGGCAGCGACCTCTACTTCGAGCGCCACGACGGCCAGGCGGTGACCTGCGACGACTTCGTCAAGGCCATGGAAGACGCCAATGGTGTCGACCTCACCCAGTTCAAACGCTGGTACAGCCAATCCGGCACGCCGCGCCTGGAGGTCAGCGAGGCCTATGATGCCGCCGCGCAGCGCTACACCCTGACGTTCCGCCAGAGCTGCCCGCCAACCCCGGGCCAGCCGACCAAGGAACCCTTCGTGATTCCCGTGGCCCTCGGCCTGCTGGACGCGCAAGGCAACGATCTGCCGCTGCGCCTGGACGGCGAGGCCGCCGGCGCCAGCAGCCGCGTGCTCTCGGTAACCGAGGCCGAGCAGTCGTTCAGCTTCGTCGGCGTCGCCGCCAAGCCGCTGCCCTCGTTGCTGCGCGGCTTCTCGGCACCGGTCAAGCTGAGCTTCCCCTACGACCGCGACCAGTTGATGTTCCTCATGCAGCACGACTCCGACGGTTTCAACCGCTGGGAAGCCGGCCAGCAGCTGTCCGTGCAGGTGCTGCAGGAACTGATCGGCCAGCACCAGCGCGGCGAGGCCCTGGTGCTCGACCCGCGTTTGCTGCATGCGCTGCGCAGCCTGATCGAGGATGAGTCACTGGATCAGGCGATGGTCGCCGAGATGCTCTCCCTGCCGGGCGCCGCCTACCTCAGCGAGCTCAGCGAAGTGGCCGACATCGACGCCATCCACGCCGCCCGCGAGTTCGCCCGCGCGCAGATCGGCGAGGCCCTGTTCGCCCCGCTGTGGCGGCGCTACCAGGCCAACCGCGAGGTGTCGCGCCACTCGCCCTATGTTGCCGAGGAAAGTCACTTCGCCCGGCGCGCGCTGCAGAACATCGCGCTGTCGTACCTGATGCTGGGCAACGACCCCGAGGTGCTGGCCGCCTGCGTGGATCAGTTCGACAACAGCGACAACATGACCGAACGCCTGACGGCGCTGGCGGTGCTGGTCAACTCGCCGTTCGAGGCCGAGCGCGGCAGGGCGTTGCAGATGTTCGCCGAGCACTTCAAGGACAACCCGCTGGTGATGGACCAGTGGTTCAGCGTGCAGGCCGCCAGCTACCTGCCGGGCGGGCTCGAGCGGGTGAAGGAGCTGATGAAGCATCCGGCCTTCACCCTGAAGAACCCGAACAAGGTGCGCGCGCTGATCGGCGCCTTCGCCGGGCAGAACCTGGTCAACTTCCACGCCGTCGATGGCAGCGGCTACCGCTTCCTGGCCGACCAGATCATCGCGCTCAACGCGCTGAACCCGCAAATCGCCGCGCGTCAGCTGTCGCCGCTGACCCGTTGGCGCAAGTACGACGCCGCTCGGCAGGCGCTGATGAAGGCCGAGCTGGAGCGCATTCTGGTCTCGGGGGAGCTTTCCAGCGACGTCTACGAGGTGGTCAGCAAGAGCCTCGCCTGAGTCGCCCAGGGCCGGGGGAACCGGCTCCGATTCGTTACCGGTGGGTCAGAAAGAGGCCACGGCAGTCGCCGTGGCCTTTTTGCATCATGGCGCTGAATAAGCCGTCAATCACGGGGGTTTGGCCTTAACAAAACATAACGACACGCCGATTGTCACAGCCCGTCAAAGTCGGCAGCATAGGGGCGCTTCAACCGCACTATCACCAATAACAATAATGGGGGAAAGGTGTATGAGTGAGCCCACGTGGCGCACCCGGTCCGGTCTGTCTGCGGTTTTCCGCCGGCGGATTCTGCGACTCCACTCGCCGTTGACCAACGCACTGTCGTTGTGTGCCGCGTTTTCCATGCTGGGCCTGGGCGCCATGCCCGTGCAGGCCGAGGAAAGCGCCACCCGCGAACCCCTCTACGCCATCGAGTCGCCCAAGGCCGTGCAAAGCCTGCTGCTCGACATCGCCCACGCCGGCGCGCGCCTGGTGGCGGTCGGCGACCGTGGCCACATCCTCTATTCCGATGACGACGGCAAGAGCTGGCAGCAGGCCAAGGTGCCGACCCGGCAGATGCTCACCGCCGTGTTCTTCCTCGACGACACCCTCGGCTGGGCGGTTGGCCACGATGCGCAGATCCTCGCCACCACCGACGGCGGCAAGAGCTGGACGCTGCAGTTCGAGGACCTTCACCGCGAGGCGCCTCTGCTGGACGTCTGGTTCCAGAACGCCGATCACGGCATTGCGGTGGGTGCCTACGGCGCGCTGCTGGAGACCGAGGACGGCGGCAAGACGTGGAACGACGTCAGCGACCGCATCGACAACGAAGACGGCTTCCACCTCAACGCCATCACCGCGGTGAAGGACGCCGGGCTGTTCGTCGTCGGCGAATCCGGCTCGATGTTCCGCTCTCCCGACTGGGGCCAAACCTGGGAAAAACTCGAAGGCCCGTACGAAGGCTCGCTGTTCGGCGCGCTGGGCACCGCCGAGCCGAACAGCCTGGTGGTCTACGGCCTGCGTGGGCACCTGTTCCGTTCCGCCGATTTCGGCGACACCTGGGAGCGCATCGAGCTGAAGACCGCCAGCGGCGGCAAGCTGGAGTTCGGTCTGTCCAGCGGCTCGTTGCTCGCCGACGGCTCGCTGGTGGTCGTCGGCCACGGCGGCAGCGTCCTCAAGAGCAGCGACGATGGTCGCAGTTTCAGCGTCTTCAACCGTCCCGACCGGATTTCCCTGGCCGCGGCGACCGCGGGTGCCAACGGTGAACTGATCCTGGCTGGGCAAGGCGGTGTGCGTGTCTCCTCACCGACAGGCGCCGTGCTGGTCGAAAAACAATAACGCCGGGAGAATTGAATGAGTCCTCACCAACAGAACAAGGCGAGCCTGCTCGAGCGCCTGATCTTCAACAACCGCCCGGTGGTAATCCTGATCTGCGTGCTGGTCAGCGTGTTCCTGTTCTACCAGGCCACCCAGGTTCGTCCGTCCACCAGTTTCGAGAAGATGATCCCGCTGCAGCACCCCTTCATCCAGAAGATGATGGAGTACCGTAACGACCTGGCCAACCTCGGCAATACGGTGCGCATCTCGGTGGAAGCCACCGATGGCGATATCTTCTCCAAGGAGTACATGGAGACGCTGCGCAAGATCCAGGACGAGGTGTTCTACATTCCCGGCGTCGACCGTTCGGGGCTGAAATCGCTGTGGAGCCCCAGCGTGCGCTGGAGCGAGGTCACCGAGGAAGGTTTCGCCGGCGGCGAAGTGATCCCGCAGACCTATGACGGTTCCCCGCAGAGTCTCAACGACCTGCGCAACAACGTGCTCAAGTCCGGGCAGATCGGCCGGCTGGTGGCGAACAACTTCAAGTCGAGCATCATCGACATCCCGCTGTTGGAGAGCTTTCCCGACCCGAATGACCAGGGCAAGCTGGTCAAGCTGGACTACCGCGAATTTTCCCATCAGCTCGAGGACAAGATCCGCAACGAGTACCAGGCGCAGAACCCGAACGTGAAGATCCACATCGTCGGCTTCGCCAAGAAGGTCGGCGACCTGATCGACGGCCTGCTGATGGTGGTAGTGTTCTTCGGCATCGCCTTCGTCGTCACCCTGGTGCTGCTCTACTGGTTCACCTGGTGTATCCGCAGCACCATCGCCGTGCTCTCGACCACGCTGATCGCGGTGATTTGGCAGCTTGGTCTGATGCACACCGTGGGGTTCGGCCTCGATCCGTATTCGATGCTGGTGCCGTTCCTGGTGTTCGCCATCGGCATCTCCCACGGGGTGCAGAAGATCAACGGGATCGCCTTGCAGTCGAGCGAGGCGGAAAACGCCTTGACCGCCGCGCGGCGCACCTTCCGCCAGCTGTTCCTGCCGGGGATGATTGCCATCCTCGCCGATGCCGTCGGCTTCATCACCCTGCTGGTGATCGACATCGGCGTGATCCGCGAGCTGGCCATCGGCGCCTCCATCGGGGTCGCGGTGATCGTTTTCACCAACCTGATCCTGCTGCCGGTGGCGATCTCCTACATCGGTATCAGCAAGAAGGCCATCGAGCGCAGCAAGCGCGACGCGGTAACCGAGCATCCGTTCTGGCGCCTGCTGTCGAACTTCGCCAGCGCCAAGGTCGCGCCGGTGTCGGTGATCCTCGCGTTGGTCGTTGCGATCGGCGGCTTCTGGTACCAAAAGCAGCACCTGCAGGTCGGAGACCTTGACCAGGGCGCGCCCGAACTCCGTCCGGACTCGCGCTACAACCAGGACAACGATTTCATCATCCGCAACTACTCGACCAGCTCCGACGTGCTGGTGGTGATGGTCAAGACCGAGGCCGAGGGCTGTTCGACCCACGGCACGCTGGCGCCGATCGACGAGCTGATGTGGAAGATGCAGAACACCAAGGGCGTGCAGTCGGCGATCTCCCTGGTCAGCGTCTCCAAACAGATGATCAAGGGGATGAACGAGGGCAACCTGAAATGGGAAACCCTGTCGCGCAACCAGGACGTGCTGAACAACTCGATCAGCCGGGCCGAAGGGCTCTACAACAGCGACTGTTCGGTGGCGCCGGTGCTGGTGTTCCTCGAGGACCACAAGGCCGCCACGCTCAAGCGCGCCATCGAGGCGGTGGAGGCGTTCAAGGCCGAGCAGAAACCGGGCGGTCCGGAGTTCATCCTCGCCGCGGGTAACGCCGGTATCGAGGCAGCCACCAACGAGGTGATCGCCAAGTCCGAGTTGACCATTCTTACGCTGGTTTACCTCTGCGTTGCCGGGATGTGCCTGATCACCTTCCGCTCGTTCGCCGCCACCGTGTGCATCGTGCTGCCGCTGATCCTCACCTCGATCCTCGGCAATGCCCTGATGGCCTTCCTCGGTATCGGCGTGAAGGTGGCGACCATGCCGGTGATTGCGCTGGGCGTGGGCATCGGCGTGGACTACGGCATCTACATCTACAGCCGCCTGGAAAGCTTCCTGCGCGCCGGGCTGTCGATGCAGGAGGCCTACTACGAAACGCTGAAATCCACCGGCAAGGCGGTGCTGTTCACCGGTATCTGCCTGGCGATCGGCGTGGCGACCTGGATCTTCTCGGCGATCAAGTTCCAGGCCGACATGGGCCTGATGCTGACCTTCATGTTCCTGCTCAACATGTTCGGTGCGTTGTGGCTGCTGCCGGCGCTGGCGCGCTTCCTGATCAAGCCGGAGAAACTCGCCGGCAAGACGGGCGGTACCCTGCTGTCGCACTGATGTAGGTCGACGCAAGAAAAGGAACCGCGGCCCTGGCCGCGGTTTTTTTATGGGCCTGTGAAGGTGGTCTCTGGAGCTGAGTGCCAGGCGGGACCGACAGCAAGCGGGCTACTGCAGGCGAGGGTTTGCCGGACGAGTGCAACCCTGGATCGGAGTGCTCGGCGGGACACCGACCGCGTGGGTTTCACCCACCCTACGCTGCGCAGGGGCTGGGCGGCGGATTCGTCAGCGCGGATACAGCGGCGGCAGCGGGCTGGGTTCCTGGGGCGTGGCGGCGGCTTCGGCAGGGGGGAGGGTGCGGATCGCCAGCCACAGGTCTTCGCCCTGCCAGTGCTGCCCGGTTTCGCTGTAGAGCGAGCCGTTGAGTCCATCCAGTGCGTCCGACAGCGGGGTGAAGCGCGCAGCCATGTCGGCGAGGGTCTCCGGCTGCTGGCGGGCCCAGGCGTCGAGCGCCTGGCGCGTCGCCTGGGTGTCGTTGGCCAGGCAGGCGCGCTTGAGGTCGTCGAGCAGCGTGCGCGGGCTGGGCCCGGTGGGTGCCACCCGTTGCACGGCGGGTTGCTGGCGCGCGTGCCACCAGAGGCCGAAGCCGAGCAGCGTGGTGCAGGCCAACAGCGCGCTGAGCACCTGCCAGGGCCACAGCGGTGCGGCGTACTCGGCGGCTTGCGGCGCCTCGGCGGGTGGCAGGCCGGGAGCCTCCAGAAGCGGATCGGCGACCACCTCGATGTGCCGTTCCGGCAGGGTGGTGCGCTCCAGGCGGTCCTCGGTGGTGTTCCACCAGACCACCTCCAGCGCCGGCAGGTCGATGGCGCCGCTGTGGATCGGCACCAGCGCCTCGCTCTGCTCGCGACTGCCGATCAGGCTGGCGTCGGTCGCCTGGTTCGCCAGATGGGGTTGGTCGGGGTAGCGTCGCAGCGCATCGCTGCGGGTATCGCCGATCGGCGGCAGTTGGGCGCTGGAAAGACCTTCGGCACGCAGGATCAGGTTGCGCGTCAGCGAATCGCCGACCTTCACCTCGTCCGGCTCCGGGCTCCAGGCTTCCGACAGACTGAGGGCGCTGGCCGGCAGCCAGGGCGCGTCGGCCGGGTAGCTGGCCGGCTTGGGCAGCACTTGCAGCGGGATTTCCGGTGACTTCACCCGCGTCAGCCGGCCCGGGCGCGAGCCGAACGGCAGCAGGCCGCTGCTCGGCGCGTTCTCCACCAGGGTCGCGCTGAACGCCAGTGGCGGTATCTTCAGCGCACCGCTTTGCTGCGGGAAGATCGCGTAGCGCATCTCGATCACCCCGTGGCGCACGCCGCCGATTTCCTTCTCGTAGGTACGCGGTTCGCCGAGGGGCTCGACCCGCGCGTCCTCCATCTGCAGCGGCGTCAGGCTGCTGTCGTCGTACAGCGGCACCGAGTGGTAGATGCGCAGGGTCAGAACCAGTTGCGCCTGCACGTAGACCTTCTCGCGGTCGACGCTCGCATCGATGTACACGGGCGCCATCTTCGCGCTGCCGCTGCTGCCGGCCGGCTCGATGTACAGGGTGATCGGCTGGCTGCTGGCGTCGCCGAGCCTGAGCGGCGGGATCACCACGTAGCCGGTCTGCCTGGGTTGCAGGGTGACGATCCAGCGCGTGACCTGGCGGGTTTCGCCATTGACCACGGCGAGGCGGTTGACCTGGCGCGTGCCGAGCACGTCGAACAGCGCGTCGAGGGCGCTCAGGTCGGGTTTGCCGAACTGCGCGACGTCGTCCGACTCCAGCGCCAGTTCCAGGGTGTCGCCCTCGTCGAGACGGGTGCGGTCGACGCTGGCGTTGAGTTCCAGTGCCTGGGCGAAGCCGGGCAGCAGGGCCAGCAGGAGAATGCCGAGCAGGCGCATCATGGTTGGTTTTCCTGGCGTTTCTTCTGTTCGTACCAGAACTTGCGGCGCAGCAGTTCGGCCGGATCGTCCGGTATCTGCCGCAGCCATTGTTCGAGTGCCTGGCGCCGCTCGCCGTCCAGCGGCGAGTCGTCGAGGGTGCGGCGCTGCGTGGTTTCTTCGTCGTCGGGCGGCTGGGCGGCGTCCTTCGGGGTCGGTTGCGGGCCCGCGGCATCGGTAGGCGCGGTATCGGCCGGCGCGGCATCGCCCGCCGGTCGCGCGGGCGGTTTCTCGCGGGCGTCGCTCGACGGCGGCGCGGTGCTCGGCGTGCTCTCGGGCGGCGCCTGTTCGCCAGGCTGCGCCTCCGGCGACGGGCTGCCCTGGCCCGGGTTCTGCGATTTCTCCTGCTGGCGCTGGCGCAGCAGTTCCTCCACCAGGGCCTTGTTCTTCTGCGCCGCGCTCAGGTCCGGCTGGCGTTCCAGCGCCGCGTCGTAGGCGTCGATGGCTTCTTCCAGCTCGCCGCTTCTGGCCAGTGCGTTGCCGCGATTGTAGTGATCGGCGGCGCTGCTGCCCTGGGCGAAGCGCTCGGCCGCTGCCGGATAGTCGCCCGCGCGATACAGCGCCTGACCCTGCCAGCGCGGGTCTTCGAAGCGCCGTGCGGCTTCCGCCGGACGCTGCGCTTCGAGCAGGCGCTGGCCCTGCTGGTCGGGGCGTAGCCAGAGGTCGTCGAAGCCGAAGGCGAACACCGGCTGCGGCAATACCCACAGCAACGGCAGGCAGAACAGCCAGCCGCGCCGGCCGGCGCAGGCTGCGATCAAAAGGAGCGGCAGCAGCAGCCAGTGTCCCTGGTCGGCCCACAGCGCCAACTGGGTGACCTCGCCGTCCTCGCGCAGCCCCTGTGGCATGTCCAGCAGGCCGAGTTGCCGCAGGTCGGCCTCGTCGATGCGCGCCTGTGCGTAGCGGCCATGCAGTTCCCCGGCGAAACGCTGCAGGCCGCTCTCGTCCAGCCTGGGCAGGAGGATCGCGCCCTGGTCGTCCTTGAGGAAACCGCCTCCTTCGAGGGCGATCGGTGCGCCCTGGGGCGTGCCGACGCCGAGGATCAGCAACGGCGAGGAATGCCTGTCGAGCGCCTGGCGGATGCCCTGGCGCTCGCGTTCGTCGAGGCTGCTGGCGATCAGCAGCAAGCGACCGCGGCCCTGTGCGCCCTGTTCGAGCAGGGCCAGCGCCTGCGCCACGGCGAGGTCCGCGCGGCGCCCCGGCTCTGGCATGATCGACGGCTTCAACGCATCGAGCAGGTTGCGCGCGGTGGAGTGGTCGTAGGACAGCGGCACCAGCGTGTGGGCGCTGCCGGCATAGACGACGATCGCGGTCTGCGCCTCGGAGCGGGCCTCCAGCAGGTCGAGCAGCTTGCGCCGCGCCTGGGCGAGGCGGTTCGGCGTGGCGTCGGTGGCGAGCATCTCCGGAGTGAGTTCGAGCAGCACCACCAGCGGGTCGCTGCGCTTCTGGCTGACCTGCTCGGTGCGTTGCCAGCTGGGGCCGAGCAGGGCCAGCAGGGCGAGCAGCCAGGCCAGGCCCAGGGCGACCCACGGCAGCCGGCTGTTGCGACCGCGTCCGCCGGACAGCAGTACGTCGTGGAAGGCGGGCGGCAACAACATCTGCCAGCGTCCGCTGCGCTGTTCGCGGTGCCAGAGGCGCCACAGCAGCCAGCCGAACAGCGGCAGCAGGAGCAGCCAGAACGGCCGCAGCCAATGTGGCCAGAGCGCGATCATGGGCGGCGGCTCCAGCGCGGACGCTTGGCGAACAGCGGCTTGAGCCGCGTGAGTTTGCGCGGCAGGCGCTGGGCGAAACGCGGGTGCGGCCAGAGGGCGTGCGCCACCAGCGCCAGGCTGAGCAGCACCGCGGCGGCCAGCGGCCAGCTGTACAGCGCGCGGGCCGGACGCGCCTGGGTCGGTTTCTGCGCCACCGGCTCGAGCCGGTCGAGGCTTTCGCCGATGGCTTTGAGTTCGTCCTGCGAGCGTGCCCGGAAATACTCGCCGCCGGTGAGGCTGGCGATTTCGCGCAGCGTCGGCTCGTCCAGGTCGAGGCCAGGATTGAGCCCCAGCAGGCCGAGGGTGCCGCTGTCGGCGGGGTCGGCGCCGATACCGATGGCGTAGACCTTCACCTGTTCCTCGGCGGCCAGGCGTGCGGCGGTCAGCGGATCGATCTGCCCGCCGTTGTTGGCGCCGTCGGTGACCAGTACCAGCACGCGGCTGTCGGCCGGGCGCTCGCGCAGGCGCTTGACCGCCAGCCCGATGGCGTCGCCCAGCGCGGTGTTCTTGCCGGCGATGCCGATGAGCGCTTCGTCGAGCCAGGTGCGCACGGTGTGGCGGTCGAAGGTCAGCGGCGATTGCAGATACGCCTGGCTGCCGAACAGGATCAGCCCGACGCGGTCGCCGCGGCGGCCCTCGATGAAATCGCCGAGCAGGCGCTTGACCAGGGTCAGGCGGCTCGCCGGCTGCTCGTCCCACTGCATGTCGGCGTAATCCATCGAGCCGGACACGTCCACCGCCAGCAGAAGGTCGCGGCCGCTGGCCGGCAAGGGCAGGGGTTCGCCGACCCATTGCGGGCGCGCCGCGGCGAGCAGCAGCAACAGCCAGAGCGCGGCGAACGGCGCCTGCTGGCGCCAGGCCGGCAGGTTGGCGCGGGCGCGTCGTCCGGCGAGGCCTTCAAGTTCGTCAAGGAAGCTGACGTTGAGCGCCGCCTCGCCGCTGTCCGCAGGCGGCAGCAGGAGGCGCAGCAGCCAGGGCAGCGGCGCGAGCAGCAGTAACCACGGCCAGGCGAACTCAAACATGCTTGCGCACCCAGATGTCGATGGCCTGCTGCAGGCCGGCGATGGCCTTGTCGTCGAGCCGGCATTGCGGCCGGTAGGCGCCGTCGACGAGGACCATCCAGCGCGTCAGCCCGGCCGCCGGGCAGCGGTTGTCGAGGAACGCCAGCCAGGCGCGCCCGCTGAGGGTCTCGCAGTGGTCGTTCGGGTAATGCGCCAGGCACAGGCGCTTGAGCAGCGCGTTGAGTTGCTGAAGCCAGGGGCCGGCCGGCGCGTCGTCGTAGGGCTTGGGCAGCTGCTCCAGTTCGTTGAGGGCGGCCTGGCGCAGCGGGTCGAGACGAACCTCGGCGCGGCGTTCGCGGCGCCTGTGCGGTATCCGCCCGCGCAACCGCCAGAGGCCCCAGAGCGCGATCGGCAGCAGCGCCGCCAGCAGCCACCAGCCAGGCGCCGGCGGCCAGGCGGAAACCGGCGGCGGCGCGATCAGGGGCTGGAGTTGGTCGAGCGGGTTCATTTGCGTTTTTCCGAACGCTGCACGTAGAGGTGGTCGCGCAGCTGGTCGACCAGGTCGCTGGCCGTGCTCAGCGGCAGCAGCGGCACGCAGAGCTTCTGCGCCAGACGCTGCCAGCGCTGCCCGCGTTCCTCGGCCTGGGCGGCGTAGACCAGCCGCAGCTCGGCGGCGTGGGTGTCGAGTTCCAGCCGCGCGCCGCGTTCGGCGAAGCGCAGCAGCCCGGCCGCCGGCAGCTCGTGGTCGAGAGGATCGGAGAGCGGCAGCAGGACCAGGTCGGTGTGTCGCGCCAGCAGGGCGAGCTGCTGTTCGGCGGCCTCGGACAGCGCGCGCTCGTCGCACAGCACCAGCATCAGGCTGCCGGGGCGCAGCACTTCGCGGGCGCGGCGCAGGGCCAGGCCGAAGGCGTCGCGGTTCGGCTGCGCTTCGCTGTGCAGCGCCTGGTTGGCGCGCACCAGCCGGTTGAGCAGTTGCAGCAGGCTCTGCTTGCTGCGCCGCGGGCGTATTTCGTGGTGCTCGTGATCGCCGAACACCAGCCCGCCGATGCGGTCGTTGTGGCCCAGCGCGGCCCAGCCGATCAGTGCCGCTGCGCGCGCGGCGAGCACCGACTTGAATTGCAGCGCGGAGCCGAAGAACAGCCGCCGGCTCTGTTCCACCAGGACGAACACCGGGCGTTCGCGCTCCTCGTGGAACAGCTTGGTGTGCGGCTCCTGGGTGCGCGCGGTGACGCGCCAGTCGATGGTGCGCACGTCGTCGCCGGCCTGATACACGCGCACTTGGTCGAAATCCACGCCGCGCCCGCGCAGCTTGGAATGGTGCAGGCCGATCAGCGGGCTGCGCCGGCTCGGCGTGGAGAACAGCTGCACCTCGCGCACCCGGTGGCGCATGTCGATCAGCTCGGCGAGGTCGCTGCGGATGCCGGGCTGTAGCGGCAGCGGGTGGGTGGTCACGCCACCGCCACCACGTCGAGGATGCGCTGGATCACCTTGTCCTGGTCGACGCCCGAAGCCTCGGCCTCGAAGGACAGGATCACCCGGTGGCGCAGGACGTCGAAGAGCATCGCCTGGATGTCTTCCGGGCTGACGAAGTCGCGGCCGGCCAGCCAGGCGTGCGCGCGCGCGCAGCGGTCTAGGGCGATGGAGCCGCGCGGACTGGCGCCGTAGGCGATCCACTCGGCGAGTTCGGCGTCGAACTTGGCCGGGGTGCGCGTGGCCATGACCAGTTGCACCAGGTATTCCTCCACCGCATCGGCCATGTAGAGGCCGAGGATTTCCTTGCGCGCGGCGAAGATGGCCTGCTGGCTGACGCGGCGCTCGGGCAGGCTTTCGCCGTTCAGCGCTTCGCCGCGGGCCTGGGCGAGGATCTTGCGTTCTACGCTGGCGTCGGGGAAGCCGATCTTCACGTGCATCAGGAAGCGGTCGAGCTGCGCTTCGGGCAGCGGGTAGGTGCCTTCCTGCTCGATGGGGTTCTGCGTCGCCATCACCAGGAACAGCGGCGACAGGTCGTAGGTGCTGCGGCCGACGCTGACCTGGCGCTCCGCCATGGCTTCGAGCAGCGCCGACTGCACCTTCGCCGGTGCTCGGTTGATTTCGTCGGCGAGCACCAGGTTGTGGAAGATCGGCCCCTGCTGGAACACGAAGCTGCCGGTTTCCGGGCGATAAATCTCGGTGCCGGTGATGTCCGCCGGAAGCAGGTCGGGGGTGAATTGGATGCGGTGGAATTCGGCTTCCAGGCCCTCGGCCAGGTCCTTGATGGCCTTGGTCTTGGCCAGGCCCGGCGCGCCCTCGACCAGCATGTGGCCATCGGCGAGCAGCGCCACCAGCATGCGTTCGACGAGCTTTTCCTGGCCGAGGATCTGGCTGGAGAGAAATTGTCGCAGCGCGACCAGCGCTTCGCGGTGTTCCATGGGGTCAGTTCCGGTTGGGATGGCGAGCCAGAGCCGCTCGTCGAAGGCGTCGTATCTTAATCGAAGGCGGCGGGCGTAGCTAAGGCTGCATGCACCGCTGCGGGGGACGCTCCGGACGTGTTCCGCCGTGGTGCGCGACTGTCGTTCGGGGTGTCCTGGCGGTGCGAAACGGGCGCCGATCTTTGCGACCTCAGGGTGCACTGGCGTGCGTGAGTGTTCATGTGTGGTGCAAAACACTACTTTAATAAAAATGTACCAGATAGTTTATTGAGGTTATCGTCTTTATTGGGTATATCTCTCGCAACCACGGGAGAGACCGGCTACCTGCCGGCGCCGAAGGAGCAACCGCCCCGGAAACTCTCAGGCAAAAGGACCGTGGGGTTCACCGCATTCTGGAAAGAGGCGCCGCATGCGCCCGCCGACGGGATAACGCTCTCAGGCAACCATGACAGAAGGGGCAGATGGCCGATGATTCGGTTGGAAATCTGCTGCGTTGCCCTTTGTCAGTGCCACTGCGCTCGATCTCCTTCCCCTTCGATTGGCCATCCTTGGCGGATCAAGCTGCGCGGGCTGGCATCGTCCCGGTGCCTGTCCTCGCCTCTTCAATAGCGGATCGGGGTCAGTTCATGACAAGCACAAAGCAGTCAGGCGGCATGAAGAAGGGTCTGTTGGGCGCGGGCATCTGTGTGCTGGCGGCGTGGGTTTCGCTGGCCAATGCGCAGGAACTGGAGGGCACGCTGAAGAAAGTGGCGGAGTCCGGCAGCATCACCGTAGGTCACCGCGATGGCGGCATTCCGTTCTCCTACTACGACGACAAGCAGCAACCCGTGGGCTACGCCATGGACCTGTGCGGCAAGGTGGTCGATGCGGTGAAGGTCAAGCTGGGCAAGCCCGACCTGAAGGTCGAGTACGTGCCGGTAACCGGCACCACGCGCATTCCGCTGCTGGCCAACGGCACCATCGACATGGAGTGCGGCACCACCACCAACAACGCCGAACGCCAGCGCCAGGTCGCGTTCTCCACCACCTACTTCGTTGCCGGCGTGCGCATCATGGCGAAGAAGGCCGACCACATCACCGGCCTGCAGGACCTCAAGGCCAAGACCATCGTGACGCCGGCGGGCACTACCAGCGTGCGTCTGCTCAACGAAGCGAACAACAAGGACGACCTGGGCATGCGCATCCTGTCCGCCAAGGACAATGCCGAGGCGCTGCTCACCGTGGAAACCGGCCGCGCGGTCGCCTACGTGTTCGACGACGTTTCCCTCGCCGGGGTGATCGCCTCGTCGCGCTCCCCGGAAATCTGGGAGATCGTTGGCGATGCACTCTCCGTGGAGCCCTACGGAATCATGCTGCGGCGCAACGATGCGCAGTTCAAGGCGCTGGCTGACCAGACCCTAGGCGCGCTCTATGCCAGCGGCGAGATCAACGCGATCTACGACAAGTGGTTCCTGCAGCCGATTCCGCCGCGCGGCATCCTGATGAACCTGCCGATGTCGGAGCAGCTGAAGAAGGTCATCGCCGCGCCGACCGACAGCGCCGATCCGCAGGTTTACCAGTAAGTCGCTGGGGCCGGCTCGCCGGCTCCGGTGTTTCCCGCGGGCCGGTTCCGGCCCGCGTCCGCTGCCCCTCGCCCGGATACCCGCATGGATTACACCTGGAACTGGCGCGCCCTCTGGTCGCT
>NZ_JASCPA010000063.1:0-27145 GCF_029959715.1 Pseudomonas sp. PS02288
ATTGTTGGTTGTTAAACACACACGGCGCGCGCGACTTTTACTACCCCCCCCCCCCCACCCCCCCCCCCCCCCCCCCCCCCCCGGCCCCCCCCCGACCCGGCGGTATCAGAAGTCGTAGTTGAGAGTGGCCATCACGTTGCGTTCCTCACCGTAGTAGCACTGGTAGAGGCTGTTGCATGCAGCGACGTACTTCTCGTTGGTGAGGTTGTTCAGGTTGAGCCGGACGCCCACGCCGTCGAGCCCGACGCGGGAAAGGTCGTAGCCGAGCGAGGCATCGAACAACGTGTAGGACGGCAGCCGCAGGGTGTTCTCCGCGTCCGCCCAGCTGCGCCCGAAGTAGCGCGCTCCGCCACCGACCTGCAGGCCGCCCAGCACACCGTCGGCGAAGGTGTAGTCCGCCCACAGCGAGGCCATGTTGCGCGCCACCACGTTGGGCGTGTTGCCCCGGTTGTTGGCGCCGGAGGTGGCGATGTAGTCCTTGGTGTACTCCACGTCCATATACGTGTAGCTGGCGACCAGGTTGCTGTTCGGCGTCGGTCGCGTGCGCGCCTCCAGTTCGACGCCCCTGGAGCGGATCTCGCCCACCGAGCGGAAGAAGTTCTCGCTGGAATCCTTGCTCGACAGGTTCGACTGGGTGAGGTCGAAGTACGACAGCGTGTAGAGGTCGTCGGTGCCCGGCGGCTGGTACTTCAAGCCGACCTCGTACTGCTCGCCCTCGGTGGGTTTGAGCAACGTCACGTCGAAGTTGCCGGTGGTGCCGTTGTAGGCCGGCGAGGTGTTGGGGTTGAACGAATCCGAGTAGCTGACATAGGGCGAAAGGCCGTTGTCGAAGGCGTAGAGCACGCCGATACGCCCGGTGAGCTTGTTCTCCTTGTCGCTGTCCGATTGGTCGCCGTAGATCGAATTGGTCTGCTCGAACGAGGTTTCCACCCAGTCCTGGCGCAGGCCGAGGGAGAAGCGCCAGCGGTCGAGGGCGATCAGGTCCTGCACGTAGAGGCCGGTCTGCTCCAGGCGGCGGCTCTCGTCGTACTGGTGGTAGAAGCTGTAGGTCACCTCGGGCCGCACCCCGGTATAGGGGTTGACCGCGCTGGCGGTGCCACCGTCGTAGTTCACCCGCGCCTTGCGCCGCTGGTAGTCGAGGCCGGTGACCAGGGTGTGCTCGAGCGCTCCGGTGGCGAACTCGAACTGCAGCTGGTTATCCACGCTCCAGGCGTGCAACGCCTCCTGGGCGCCGGTGTAGGCGCGATAGAGGTCGCCATCGGCGCCGTAGCCATACTGGGTCGTGTAGCCGTACTGGTAGACCTGTTCGGAATCCACGCGCGAATCCAGGTACTGGAAGTTCTGCCGCGCGGACACCACGTCGTTGAAGCGGTGTTCGAGCTGGTAGCCGAGCATCTGCTGGTCGCGCTCGAATTTCTCGCGGTCGTCCTCGCCCTCGAAGAAGTGCGTGGAGATGCGTTGCCCGTTGTGCTGATAAACAGTTCCGTCGGCCGGCAGGCCGCCGTGATAGCCACTTTTCGGGTCGTGCTGGAGCATCGCCAGCAGGGTCAGGCGGGTGTCGTCGGTGAAATCGATGCTCAACGAGGGCATCAGCGCGTAACGCTGCTCTTCGATGCCGTCCACCTGGTTGTCGGCGTCCTTGACCACCCCGACCAGCCGGTAGGCCATGCGCTGCTCGTCGCCCAGCGGGCCGGTGAAGTCGAAGGCACCCTGCTTGAGGTCGTTGCTGCCCAGGGTCAGCTGCAGCTGACGATGCGCCTCGTACTCCGGCTTCTTGCTGGTCAACGCCACCAGCCCGCCCGGATTGCTGCGCCCATAGAGCACCGACGACGGCCCCTTCAGCACGTCGATGCGCTCGAGGAAATAGGGGTCGACCTGCAGGCTGCTGTAGGTGCCGCTGTCGCCGAGCATCTTCTGCCCGTCGAGGAACAGGTTGTCCACCGAACCGTCGTTGATCCCGCGCAGCGCCACGTAGTCGTAACGGGTCGTGGCGCCGTAGGGCGTACTCATCAGCCCCGGCGTGTAGCGCAGGGCCTGGGCGACGGTCTGCGAGCCCTGATCGTCCATCTGCTGGCGGGTGACCACCGAGACGCTCTGCGAGGTTTCCAGCAACGGCAGGCTGGTCTTGGTCGCCACGCTGCTGTGGGTGGCGTTGTAGCCCTCCATCGAACCCAGCGCGTTACCCAGGCTGCCCTGCACGTGCAGCGTCTGCAGCTCGACCGGCGCGCTTTCCGCCACCAGCGAATAGTTGCCCTGGGCATCGCGTACCGCGCGCAGGCCGCTGCCGCGAAGCAGCGCGGCGAAACCCTGGTCGACCGCGTATTCACCGCGCAGCCCGCTGGAGTTCAAGCCTTGCACCAGGTTGCCATCCACCGACAGCAGCACCCCGGCGTCGCCGGCGAAGCGGCTCAGCGCGCTGGACAGCGGCCCGGCAGGGATCTCGTAGCGGCGGGCATCGGTTTCGGCGGCACTCGCCGGCGGTGCGGCGAGAATGCTCAGCGGCAGCGCGATGACGGCGGCACGGACGGCGCGCGTCAGCGGACGCGGTGTGCAAGGCAGAGAGCGGGAGCGCATGGCAGGACCTTTGTTCTCGTTGAAGGGCGGTGATTGCCTCTAAAGCCAAGCGAGAACGAAAAAGGGGAACCGCCCGAACGATTTTTTTTGCTGCCGCGCATCAGGCCGGCTCCAGGCTCACCCACCATGGCAAGCGACGCTGCACGCGCACCGGCAGGGTGCCGGCGAGCGCATCGAGCACGCGCTCGGTATCGGCCAGCGGGAAGGCGCCGACCACGCGCAGCCCGGCGATGCGCGGATCGCAGCCTAGGTAGCCGTGGCGGTAGCGGCCCAGTTCGGCGAGGAACGCGTCGAGGCGCATGTCGTCGGCCAGCAGCATGCCGCCGGACCAGGCCTGCGCGGCGCGTTGCAGCGGTCCGCTGGTGACCGCCCCAGCGGAGGAAAACCGCCATTGCCGGCCGGCCGACAGCAGCGTCGCCGCCGACCCTGCGCCGCGCAGCATGAAGTCGCCGGCATACAGGCTGAGCTGGGTTTCACCGTCGAGCTGGCGCAGCGAAAAGTGCGCGCCCCGCTCGCTGCGCAGCACGCCCTCGGCACTGCGCACCAGCAACGGCCGGCGTTCCGTCGGGGCGTCGACGAGGATCTCGCCGCGGTACAGCGACAGGGTCCGCGCGGCATCGTCGAACGCGATGTCGACCGCGCTGTCGGTGTTCAGCCACAGTTGCGAGCCATCGGCCAGGCGCAGGTCGCGGATTTCGCCAACCGCGCTGCGCTGGCTGGCGAACCAGCCGCGCGCGCCCAGGCGATCGACGCCGAGCCAGCCCAGCACGCCACCGCCGCAGAGCACGCTCAGGGTCCTCAACGCCTGCCGGCGACCGCAGCGGCTGCCGAGCATACTGGCGGCCGCGCGACCGCCGGGCTCGCTGGAGAGACGCTGCAGCTGGCCGCTGAGACGCTCCACCTTGCGCCAGGCATGGGCATGATCCGGATGCGTCAGCCAGGCCTGCCAGGCCTGCCGTTCGTCATCGCCCACGCGCCCGGAATGCAGCACGGCGAACCAGTCCGCCGCTTCCTGCAACACGCGGAACTCCTGGCTCATCAGGCGTCGTCCATCAGCGTCAGGCACTGCAGCATCGCCTGCGCCATGTACTTCTTCACCATCCGCTCGGAGACGCCCAGCTCGCCGGCGATCTGCAGGTAGGTGAGGCCGTGCAGCTGGGAGAGCAGAAAGGCGTGGCGGACCTTTTCCGGCAGCCGCGCCAGCAGCGCATCCACCTGCAGCAGCGTCTCGACGATCAGCGCGCGGGTTTCCGGCGAGGGCGCCAGTGTCTCCGGTTGCAGCGCAAGCGCATCGAGATACGCCTGCTCGATCTGCCGGCGCCGCCAGTGGTTGACCAGCAGGCTCTTGGCGATGGTGTGCAGGTAGGCGCGTGGCTCGCGGATGGCGGCGACGTCGTGATCGCGGGCGAGCACGCGGAGGAAAGTGTCCTGGGCGAGGTCGGCGGCGTTATGCGCGCATCCGAGCTGGTGCCTCAGCCAGCCTTGCAGCCAGCCGTGGTGATCGGCATAGAGCCGCTGCAGGTCGTTCGGCCTGACTATGCCTTCGCTGTTCATGGAAATCCCCCGCCCCTTTCGGGCAAATGATAATTAATATCATAAAGGGCTTCCAGCGGCGATCAGTCCAGCCGTTGCGCCAGCCGCACCAGGTCGTCGCGCCAGTCCACCGCCTTCGGCAGGGCGAGGAAATGCGGGTTGAGGTAGGACTCGCGTGGTTCGTAGGTCAGCGGCGCGCCGGCGATGTCGAGCACCTCGCCGCCCGCGCCTTCGAGCACGCCCTGGGCCGCCGCGGTGTCCCACTGCGAGGTGGGGGCCAGGCGCGGATAACAGTCGGCCGCGCCCTCGGCGAGCAGGCAGAACTTCAACGAGCTGCCGACGCTGGCCAGCTGCAGGTCGCCGAAGCGCTCGCTCAGCCCCTGCAGCAGGCGTTCCTGCGCCGGGCTGGAATGGCGGCGGCTGGCAACTACGGTGAAACGCTCCGCCGGCTGCGCGCGCACGGCGATCGGCATGGGCGCGCCATCGCGCTCGCACAGGAACGCACCGCTGCCGGCGCCGCCGTAATAGCAGCGCCCGGAACAGGGAATCCCGACCACACCGAACAGCACGCGGCCGCGCTCGATCAGGGCGACGTTGACGGTGAATTCCTCGGAGCCGGCGATGAACTCCTTGGTGCCGTCCAGCGGGTCGACCAGCCACCAGCGCTGCCAGCGTTCGCGCTCGCCCAGGGCGATCTCGCAATCCTCCTCGGACAGCACCGGAATCGTCGGATCGAGCGCCCGCAGGCCGTCCGCCAGCACCCGATGGGCGGCGAGGTCGGCGGCGGTGACAGGCGAGGCGTCGGACTTTTCCCGCACCGCCAGGTCGCTGCGCCAATAGGGCATGATCGCCGCGCCGGCGCGCTGCACCAGCTCGATCACCGCGGGCAGCAGAGCGGCGCTCACAGGACGAATTCGCCGCGCTGGCCGAGCAGGTCGCGCGCCAGGTACAACGCCGCCAGGGCGCGGCCCTCGCTGAACTGCGGGTGCTGCACCAGGCTCGACAGTTCGCGCAGGTTGACCTGGCTGACGCCCAGCGGCTCGGGCTCGTCGCCCGGCAGACTTTCCGGGTAGAGGTCGCGGGCCAGCACCACCTGGATCTTCTGGCTCATGTAGCCCGGCGACAGCGACAGCTCGGTGAGGTACTCCAGGCGCCGCGCGCCGAAGCCGGCCTCTTCCTTGAGCTCGCGCTCGGCGGCGACCAGCACGTCCTCGCCCGGCTCGATGAGACCCTTGGGCAGCGACAATTGGTAGTCGTCGGTGCCCGCGCAATATTCTTCCACCAGCAGCGCGTGGTCGCTGTCGGCCAGCGCCACGATCATCACCGCGCCGTAGCCGACGCCCTTGCTGGCGAGCCGTTCGTAGGTCCGCTCGACGCCGTTGGAGAAGCGCAATTGCAGCTCCTCGACGGAAAACAGGCGACTTTTGGCGACGATCTCGCGGGCGAGTACGGTGGGTTTCTGACGCATGGGCTGACTCCTTGGCGCGAACGGGTATCATACCGCGCCTTTCCCGATTATCCCCGTCGGAGATTCACCGCCCAGCGCGACCGGCCGCGAGGAACCCGCCATGACCACCCTGCCCTGGTCCGAAATCGACACCGTGCTGCTCGACATGGACGGCACCCTGCTCGACCTGCACTTCGACAACCACTTCTGGCTGGAACACCTGCCGCGGCGCTATGCCGAGCATCACGGCGTGTCCGCCGAACGGGCCCGCGCCGAGCTGCTGCCGTTGTTCCGCGAACATGCCGGCACGCTGAACTGGTACTGCACGGATTTCTGGAGCCGCGAGCTGGGCCTGTCGATCCGCGAGATCAAGCGTGAAGTGGCCCACCTGATCGCCCTGCGGCCCGACGCCGACACCTTCCTCGCCGCCGTGCGCGCCGCCGGCAAGCGGGTCGCGCTGATCACCAACGCACACCGCGATTCGCTGTCGCTGAAGATGGAAAAGGTCGCCCTGGCGCCCTATTTCGACCGCCTCATCAGCTCCCACGACTACGGCTTTCCCAAGGAAGACCAGCAGTTCTGGTTCGCCCTGCAAGAGGACTTCGGGTTCGATCCGGCGCGCAGCCTGTTCATCGACGACAGCCTGCCGATCCTGCGCAGCGCGCGGCAGTTCGGCGTCGCCCAGTTGCTCGCCGTGCGCCAGCCGGACAGCCGCGGCCAGTTGCGCGACACCGAGGAGTTCGCCGCCGTCGAGGATTATCGCCAGGTGCTGCCCGGCGCCCTGGCGGAGGCCTGAGCCGTGGACATCAAGCAGCTGCGTTTTCTGATCGCCCTCGACGAGACGCGCCATTTCGGCCAGGCCGCGGCGCGCTGCCATATCACCCAGCCGACCCTGTCGATGCGCCTGCGCGGCCTGGAAGAGGAACTCGGCCTGGAGCTGGTGCGGCGCGGCCAGCGTTTCGAGGGTTTCACCGAGCCGGGCGAACGCATCCTAGCCTGGGCGCGGACCACCCTGGCGGCGGTCGACGGCCTGCAGGCGGAGGCCGCCGCCTGCCGCGGCAACCTGGTCGGCACCCTGCGGCTAGGCATGGTGCCGCTGTCCAGCTTCGACCCATTGCCGCTGCTGCGACGCCTCAACCAGCGCCACCCGAGCCTGCGCTTCCAGCTCTCGGCACTGAGTTCGGAGCAAATCCTCGAACAGCTCGCGAGCAACCGGCTGGACCTCGGCCTCTCCTACCTGGACGGGCTGGATGCGCGGCATTTCCACAGCCTGGCGCTGCTCGAGACGCGCATGGGCCTGCTCTACGATCCGGCCCACTTCACGTTCGGCGCCGGTGCGCTGAGCTGGGACGCGCTCATCGAGCTGCCGCTGGGAATGCTGTCCGGCGGCATGCACTTTCGCCAGTCCATCGACCACGCGTTCCGTTCCCGTGGTCTGAAAGTACAGCCGCTGCTGGAGACCGACGCGGTGCACCAGTTGCTCCAGGCGGTGCGCGGTGGCCTCTGCTGCGCGGTGATGCCGCTGGACAGCGGGCTCGCCGGGCTGGTGGAGAATCTTTGCCTGCACCCGATCGACGACGCCCATACGCTGGCGCCGCTGGGCCTGATCATGCGTCACAGTGAGCCGCGCTCGGCGCTCGCCGATGCCTGTTTCGCGCAGATGATCGAGCTGCTGGAGGCGGCGGGAAGCGGTTGACCGCAGGAACCCCGCCTGCGCACGCTATCTAAACAGCACGCCTTTCTGATCCGGATCGCCATGCCTCTGCCCACGCTCGACGCCCGCACCGCCCGCTTCCTGCCCTGGATCGTGGCCATCGCCTTCTTCATGCAGACCCTGGACGGGACCATCCTCAACACCGCGCTGCCGGCGATGGCCGCCGACCTCGCCGAGAACCCGCTGCGCATGCACGGCGTGGTGATCGCCTACATGCTCACCGTGGCGCTGCTGATTCCCGCCTCCGGCTGGATCGCCGACCGCTTCGGCACGCGGCGGATCTTCTTCGCCGCGATCCTGCTGTTCAGCGTCGGTTCGCTGCTCTGCGCCCTCTCGCACAACTTCAGCCAACTGGTCTGCGCCCGTGTGCTGCAGGCCATTGGCGGCGCGCTGATGATGCCGGTGGGACGCCTGGTGGTGCTGCGCGCCTACCCGCGCAGCGACCTGGTGCGGATCATGAGCTTCATCACCCTGCCCGGCCTGGTAGGCCCGCTGATAGGCCCGACCCTCGGCGGCTGGCTGGTGGAATACGCCTCCTGGCACTGGATCTTCCTGATCAACCTGCCGGTCGGCGCGCTCGGCTGCTGGGCCGCGCTGCGCTACATGCCGGACCTGCGCGGCGCCGAACGCACGCGCTTCGACGGCGTCGGCTTCGCCCTGTTCGGGGCCGCGATGGTGCTGATCACCATCGCCCTGGAGGGCCTCGGCGAGCTGAAACTGCCGCACGTGCGGGTGATGCTCCTGCTGGTCGGCGGCCTCGCCTGCCTCGCCGCCTACTGGCTGCGTGCCGGCAAGGTCGACAAACCGCTGTTCAGCCCCAGCCTGTTCGCCAACCGCAGCTTCGCCGTGGGCATCCTCGGCAACCTGTTCGCACGCCTGGGCAGCGGCGCGCTGCCGTTCCTCACGCCGCTGCTGCTGCAGGTGGCGATGGGCTATTCGCCGGCCCAGGCCGGGATGAGCATGATCCCGCTGGCCGCCGCGGCGATGGCGATGAAACCGCTGGCCAAGCCGCTGATCGACCGTCTCGGCTACCGCACCATCCTCACCGGCAACACCCTGCTGCTCGGCATGCTGATCGCCAGCCTGGCGCTGGCCGGCGAGGGCCTGCCGTACCCGCTGCTGCTGGTGCAACTGGCCTTCATCGGCGCGATCAACTCGCTGCAGTTCACCGCGATGAACACCATCACCCTGATCGGCCTGCGCGACGAGGAAGCCAGCAGCGGCAACAGCCTGCTCTCGGTGGTGGTGCAACTGGCGATGAGCCTCGGCGTGGCCTCGGCCGCGGCACTGCTCGGCGGCTTCACCCTGGACGACGGCGGCTCGGTGCTGCACGCCTTCCAGATGACCTTCCTCTGCATCGGCGGGCTGTCGATGCTGGCGGCATTCATCTTCCTCCAGCTCGACGACCGCGAAGGCCGCAGCAGCAAGGACCTCGACAGCAAGATCGAAGTGGAGGGCTGAGGCGCGCTCCGGCCGGACTCGCGCCCGTGAGCCGCCTGCCGGCCTGAGCCGCGGCCGGCGCGCCTGTTACACTGCGCGACATTTCCGCACCCAGGCCGCTTCCGTGACCACGACCGCTTTTTCCTCCCTGCCGCTTTCCGCGGCCATGCTGGCCAACCTGGAGGCGCTCGGCTACGCGTCGATGACGCCGATCCAGGCGCAGAGCCTGCCGGTGATCCTCAAGGGCATGGACCTGATCGCCCAGGCCAAGACCGGCAGCGGCAAGACCGCCGCGTTCGGCATTGGCCTGCTGAACCCGCTCAACCCGCGCTACTTCGGCTGCCAGGCCCTGGTGCTCTGCCCGACCCGCGAACTCGCCGACCAGGTCGCCAAGGAGCTGCGCCGGCTGGCCCGCGCCGCCGACAACATCAAGATCCTCACGCTCTGCGGCGGCGTCTCCATCGGCCCGCAGATCGGCTCGCTGGAGCACGGCGCCCACGTCATCGTCGGGACGCCGGGACGCATCCAGGAGCACCTGAAGAAGGGCACGCTGAAACTCGACGGGCTCAATACGCTGATCCTCGACGAAGCCGACCGCATGCTCGACATGGGCTTCTACGACGCCATCGCCGAGATCATCGGGCAGACCCCGGCGAAGCGGCAGACGCTGCTGTTTTCCGCCACCTACCCGGCGGCGATCAAGCAGCTCTCCGCGGCGTTCATGCGCGACCCGCAGCAGGTCCGCATCGAAGCCCTGCACGATGGCGAGCAGATCGAGCAGCGCTTCTACGAGATCGCGCCCGAGCAGCGCATGGATGCCGTGCTCAAGCTGCTTGCGGCCTATCGCCCTGAATCCTGCGTGGCCTTCTGCTTCACCAAGCAGCAGTGCCAGGAGCTGGTCGAGCACCTCGGCGCCCACGGCATTTCGGCGATGGCGCTGAACGGCGACCTGGAGCAGCGCGACCGCGACCAAGTGCTGGCGATGTTCGCCAACCGCAGCCTGTCGGTGCTGGTGGCCACCGATGTCGCGGCCCGCGGGCTGGACATCGATGCGCTGGACATGGTGATCAACGTCGAACTGGCGCGCGATGCGGAAATCCACATCCACCGGGTCGGCCGCACCGGGCGCGCCGGCAACAAGGGCCTGGCGATGAGCCTGGTCGCCCCCGCCGAGGCGCATCGCGCCCAGGCCATCGAGACGCTGCAGAAGGCACCACTCAACTGGCACCCGCTGAACAGCCTGAAACCCCGCGATGGCGCGCCGCTTCAGGCGCCGATGACGACCTTGTGCATCAACGGCGGACGCAAGGAGAAGATCCGCCCCGGCGACATCCTCGGCGCGCTCACCGGCGAGGCCGGCATTCCCGGCGCCCAGGTCGGCAAGATCGCCATCTTCGACTTCCAGGCGTTCGTCGCCGTCGAACGCGGGATCGCCCGTCAGGCGCTCAAGCGCCTCGCCGAGGGCAGGATCAAGGGCAAGTCGTTCAAGGTGCGGATGCTCTGAGGGCGGCGCATGGCGGGCCGTCGAGCGCCCGCCATGTCCGTCCGACGGCGCCGCGCACTCACTTCTTCATCTGCTGGAGCACCGGCGCGCACTGGTCGGCCTGGCCACCGCTGGGCGCCACCAGCGCCAGCAGCCCGGCCACCGGCGCCACCGCCACGCCCAGCGCGATCAGCCCCGCACCGCGCGCCACCAACTGGCCGGCGTGAACGCCCGGCTTGGGCTCCTTGAAGGTCCCGCGCACATAGAGCGGCGAGCGCAGCGAGATGATCCGCACGCCCTTGGACTTGGGCACGATGTCGAAATCCATCTGCTCGGTCTTCATGTTCGCCCAGCCGTCGATGCGGATCACCGCGTTCTCGGTATCGAGCAGGAACACCCGGCTGGTGGCCAGGCCGTCCTTGATGCCGAGGTCGGCGGCGGCGCAGTTGATCTGCACCTCGTCATCGCCGAACAACCGGCTCGCCAGGTAGTTGCCAACGTTCAACCCGGCGATTTCCATCAGGCCGCGGCTGACCACGCCGTCGTTCATCAGCAGACGCAGGTCTCCGTTGGCCGAACCGAGCAGCGCCGCCACCGAGTTGCCGGTGCCGGCGATGCTGGCGTCGCCGTTCAGCTCGCCGAGGCTGCTCTGCATAGCCTGCACCGACGGGAACAGCTGCTTGAGCTTGAGCTGGCGCGCCTTGAGCTGCGCGCTGCCGCGCAACGGCGTCTGCCGCCCGTCGAGGACGATGTGCGTATCCAGCGTACCGCCGGCCATGCCGAAGCGCAGCGGTTCCAGGCTCAGCGCGCCGTCGTTGAGGACCACGTGGGTGTTCAGGTCGCTGATCGGCAGCGTCTCGCCATGCACGATCTTCCTGCCGGTGAAGCTGACGTCTGCGTCCATGCTGCGCCAGGCTTCGGTCTCGAACCGCTCGTAAGGCAGCACCTTGTCCGTCGGCTGCAGGCTGGATTCGCCACGGGCTTTCTTCTCTTCGTTGGAGTCGGCGCCGATCAACGGCGCCAGGTCGCTGAACAGCAACTGGTTGGAGGTCAGCGTGCCGGAGAGCTTGGGCCGCGGCTGGCGCGCGACGAAGGTCAGGCTGCCATGGATGTCGCTGTCGCCGATGCGGCCGTTGAAATCGCGGTACGCGTAGCTGGCGCCGTCGGCGTCCCGCAGTCGCGCGATCAGACGCCCGTCGGTGGCGTACTTCGGACTGTCCGGCAGGACCACGCCGATCAGCGGCTGCAGGTTGCCGAGGCTGTCGCCGGACATCCGCAGGCGCAGGTCGAGCGCGCCGAGGTTCTTCGGATCGGTGAGCGTGCCTTCCACCTGCACGCGGGTCGCGCCGGCGCGCAGATCCACCTGCACCGGGAAGGGCTGGGCGGCGTCCTGCAGGGCCAGCAGGCCGCCGACCTTGCCCTGGCCACTCACGGGCTGTGCGCGATAGCTGCCCTTGGCCTGCCAGGCGAACGCGTAATCCTGCGCCGCGACGCCCTGTTGCGTGCTGGCGTCGGCCCGCGCTTTGCCAACGATATCGCTGAACGGAATTGGCTTGCCTAGCGGCTGCACGTCAACCTGAACCTTGGCCTGCAGGGTCTGATCCTCATAGCGCACCTGACCCTTGTCGAAGCCGATGGTGCCGATGTCCAGCGTCCAGGGCGACGGCTCCTCGTCCTTCGACTCGTCACTGCCCAGATCGAAGGTCCAGTTGTCGCGGCCATCGGCGAGGCGTTCGAGCTCGGCATCGGCGGCGGTCAGCTGAATGCGTGGGATGCGCACGGTCTTCGACAGCAGGGCCAGCGGCGACAGACTCGCCTCGACCCGCTCCAGCGCCACCAGATGATCGCCCTTGGCCCATTCCGGGTTACCGACGCGCAGCTTCTCGGCGCTCACGTGCGGCCAGGGTACCTGCCCGCGCCAGCGTTTCTCGTCGGGCTCGCGGCGCCACTCCACGGCGAGATTGCCGTCGATGGCGAACGGCCGTCCGAGCGCCTCCGACACCTTCTCGTTGATCGTCGGTTTGGCGCGGTTCCAGTCGAAGGTGGCGACGAAGACCACCAGCGCGGCCAGCAACAGCAGCAGCCCGGCAACACTCCAGATCAGAATCTTCTTTGCACGCGTCATGCGCTCCCTCCAGCCAGGCGCCGCGGACGGATGCAGCGCTCCTACCTATCGACTGGAAAACCCCGGCGATGACTCCCCGAACGCTTCGCCAACACCCCATGGGCGGCGGTCGAAAATGCACGCCCAAAGGGCGCCGCGAGGGCAGGCGAATCGCTTTGGTGCAGCCTTAACTGCCTGAAACGGCTGGATTTTCACCAAGCATCAATGAAGTCGATCTTTACTATTCCCTGGAACGACTTTTTGATCGAATTTTCCTGAGTAGTATTGGCTCCGTACCCCACTTATCGCCCCCCAAGAGGAGCCACTCAAATGAAAACTCAAATCCTTGCAAGCGTGATCCTGGCCACCCTGACCTCCACCGCTTTCGCCCTCCCGCAGGCGCCCCAACCGTTCCTGGGCGAAGCCAAGGCCGCCAGCGCCTACCATCAGATCGTCAATCCCCAAGCCGACAGTGGCTTCGAGCGTATCGGCGGCAAGGTCGCTGACAGCGGTTTCGAACGCACCGGTGGCAAAGTCGCCGACAGCGGTTTCGAACGCACTGGCGGTAAAGTTGCCGACAGCGGTTTCGAGCGTACCGGCGGTAAAGTCGCCGACAGCGGTTTCGAACGCACTGGCGGTAAAGTTGCCGACAGCGGTTTCGAGCGTACCGGCGGTAAAGTCGCCGACAGCGGTTTCGAACATACCGGTGGCAAAGTCGCTGACAGTGGCTTCGAACGTACCGGCGGGAAAGTCGCTGACAGCGGTTTCGAGCGCACCGGTGGCAAAGTCGCCGACAGTGGTTTCGAACGTACCGGCGGTAAAGTCGCTTGAAGCCCTCGATAGATGACAAAAGCCCGGCCCGTCCGGGCTTTGTTCATTTTCGGCCAGGGCGTTTCCGCGAATACCCACGCCACACCCCGTCCGCACGCTCAGTGCACGACTGATCACCAGACATCGACGGGCGCGAAATCCTTTTGCTAGAGTGCGGCCACCTCCCCCGCTCGCCGTCGCCGCCGTATGCCACCACGCGCCGAACAGAAACTGCAAACCCGCCACGCCCTGCTGGCTGCCGCACGCAGCCTGATGGACAGCGGGCGCGGCTTCGGCAGCCTGAGCCTGCGCGAAGTCGCACGCTGCGCCGGCATCGTCCCCACGGGCTTCTATCGCCACTTCGAGGGCATGGATCAGCTTGGCCTGGCGCTGGTCGAGGAAGTCGGCGAGACCTTTCGCGAAACCCTGCGCGTGGTGCGCCGCAACGAGTTCGAGCTGGGCGGGCTGGTCGAGGCCAGTACGCGGATTTTCCTCGACGCGGTGAGCGCCAACCGCGAGCAGTTCCTCTTCCTCGCCCGCGAGCAGTACGGCGGCTCGCGCCCGGTGCGCCAGGCCATCTCCAGCCTGCGCCAGCGCATCACCGACGACCTCGCGGCCGACCTCAAGCTGATGAACCGCATGCCGCAGCTCGACGACGCGGCGCTGGACGTGATCTCCGATCTGGTGGTGAAAGCGGTGTTCGCCACCCTCCCCGAACTCATCGACCCGCCCTCCGAATCCCTGCCCGCGCACCTGAGCGCAGAAGCCAAGATCACCCAGCAGCTGCGCTTCATCTTCATCGGCGGCAAGCACTGGCTCGGGCTGAACGGCTCGCGGACCTGATCGCCCGGCGCTGCCCCGCTTTGGCATACTGGCCTGACACCGGACGCCTGAATGCACCATTACCGCGCACGAATTTCACCTGGGCACCAAAGCAAACCTGACCGGGGGTTCAAATTCGGGCAACCCCGCGCCGCAGCGCGTCGTCCATGGGGCCGCACGCACTTGGCAAGTCCCTTGCTCGTACCTCCGCCACGCCAATCCCCGGAAGCCACCATGCTCGTGATTCACCGCCGCATCGAACCCCGCACCGAATGGGACGCCGAACTGGAAATGACCTTCGAGGCCCGCAGCAAGAGCCGCCTGCGCTGCTTCAGCAGCACCGGCGAAGACGTCGGCCTGTTCCTCGAACGCGGCCAGCCGCCACTCGCCGATGGCGAATGCCTGCAGGCCGAGGACGGCCGCATCGTCCGCGTTCGCGCGCGCGCCGAGCCACTGATGCACGTGACCTGCGCCAACGCCTTCGAGCTGACCCGCGCCGCCTACCACCTGGGCAACCGCCACGTCGCCCTGCAACTGGGCGACGGCTGGCTGCGCCTGCCCGACGACTACGTGCTCAGGGACATGCTCGAACAGCTCGGCGCCCATGTCGAAGCCATCGAGGCGCCGTACCAGCCGGAGCACGGCGCCTACGGCGGCGGCCATCACCACTCGCACGCCGGCGAAGCAGAATTCAGCTACGCGCCACGCCTGCACCAGTTCGGCAGCAAACCGTGAATCCCGCCTGGGCCCTGTTGCGCCTGGCCAGCCCGCAGTTGCCGATCGGCGGCTACAGCTATTCCCAGGGCCTGGAAATGGCCGTCGAGCAGGCGCGGGTGAAGGACAGCGCCAGCGCCCGGCGCTGGATCGCCGACCAGTTGCTGCTCAACCTGGCGCGCTTCGAGGCGCCGCTGCTGCTGGCCCACTGCGTGGCCGCCGCCGAGGGTGACTGGGACGAACTCAAACGCCTCGCCGGCGAGCAGCGCGCCAGCCGGGAAACCCGCGAGCTACGCCTGGAAAGCCGGCAGATGGGCTACTCGCTGCAGCAGTTGCTCGAAGGCCTGCCCGAGATGGATGAAGCGGCCCGCACGCTGCTCGGCGAACTCGAAGAACCCGGCCTGGCGGTGACCTGGGCGCTGGCCGCCCGCGCCTGGAAGATCGACGCGCAGGATGCCCTCGCCGCCTGGCTCTGGGGTTGGCTGGAAAACCAGCTGGCGGTACTGATGAAGACCCTGCCGCTCGGCCAGCAGGCCGCGCAGCGGCTGACCTCCGAGCTGTTGCCCGCCTTGCAGCAGGCGCAGCGCGAGGCCAGCGAACGGACCGCGGACACCTGGGGCAGTGCCGCCTTCGGCCTGGCCCTGAGCAGCATGGCTCACGAACGCCAGTACAGCCGCCTGTTCCGCTCGTGAAGGCGCAACCAATCAGCCGCCGCGCGCCCCGTGTGCGCGGCACACAGATAGACATGGGAGAGACAACGATATGAACAGCCAACCCTTGCGTGTCGGCATCGGCGGTCCGGTCGGCTCCGGCAAGACCGCGCTGACCCTCGCGCTGTGCCTGGCGCTGCGCGAACGCTACAACCTCGCCGTGGTGACCAACGACATCTATACCCAGGAAGACGCGCAGTTCCTGGTGCGCAACGAAGCCCTGGCACCGGAGCGAATCATCGGCGTGGAAACCGGCGGTTGCCCGCACACGGCGATCCGCGAGGACGCCTCGATCAACCTGGAAGCCGTCGACCAGCTCAACCGGCGCTTCCCCGGCCTGGACCTGATCATCGTCGAATCCGGAGGCGACAACCTCTCGGCGACCTTCAGCCCCGAGCTGTCCGACTTGACCATCTACGTGATCGACGTGTCCGCCGGCGACAAGCTGCCGCGCAAGGGCGGCCCGGGTATCTGCAAGTCCGACCTGCTGGTGATCAACAAGATCGACCTCGCCCCGCTGGTCGGCGCTTCGCTGGAGATGATGGACAGCGACACCCGCAAGATGCGCGGCGACAAGCCGTTCGTCTTCAGTAACCAGAAGGTCGGCCAGGGTCTGGACCAGATCATCGCCTTCATCGAACGCCACGGCATGCTCAGCGCCGCCTGAGCCCATCACCAGGAGACCTCCATGAAGCTTCGCCACTCGCTCTACGCCCTTGCCCTTGCCCTCGCCTTCACCCCGGCGCTGGCCTTCGCCCA
Organism: Pseudomonas sp. PS02288; assembly: GCF_029959715.1. Classification (NCBI taxonomy): domain Bacteria; kingdom Pseudomonadati; phylum Pseudomonadota; class Gammaproteobacteria; order Pseudomonadales; family Pseudomonadaceae; genus Pseudomonas; species Pseudomonas sp. PS02288. Next base: position 16,111 of record NZ_JASCPA010000063.1, read on the forward strand.
CCCGGGCCATGACGCTTCCGGGTTGATGTCGGGCATCGCCCACCCGATCACCGGCCTGGACCACCTGCTGGCGATGCTCGCCGTCGGCCTCTGGGCGGCGCAGCAGAAAGGCGCCGCGCGCTGGGCCCTGCCGGCGACCTTCGTCGGCACCATGCTGATCGGCGGGCTGTTCGGCTTCGAGGGCATGGAACTGCCGTTCATGGAACAGGGCATCGCCAGCTCGGTGCTCGCCCTCGGCCTGCTGGTCGCCGTCGCGGTACGTCCACCGATGGCCGTGGCGGTCGGCCTGACCGCGCTGTTCGCCCTCGCCCACGGCGTCGCCCACGGCCTCGAGCTGCCGGAAATCGCCAGCCCCTGGGGCTATGCCGCCGGTTTCGTCGCCGCCACCGCCGCGCTGCATGCCATAGGCTATGCGCTGGTGCGCGTCCTGCCGCAAGCCGCCTCGCCACTGGTACGCCTCGCCGGCGCCGCCTCGGCCCTCACCGGCGCCTGGATGCTGGCCGGCTGATAACCGCAACGCTGATGGTGCGCATGGCGCACCCTACGGTGTACATCGCTCTCGTAGGGTGCGCCGCGCGCACCAATCACCCCGCGCCGCGCCCGACCTTCCACGCCCGCCCGAGCAACGGTGCGCATGGCGCACCCTACGGTATGCTCCGCTCTCGTAGGGTGCGCCGCGCGCACCAATCCCACCCGCACCGCGCCCGACCTTCCACGCCCGCCCGTTTGGGCAACGGTGCGCATGGCGCACCCTACGGTGCGTGCACCGCTCTCGTAGGGTGCGCCGTGCGCACCAATCACCCGCTCCACGCACCGCCGCACCTGCCCTTTCGCCAGCCGCTTTGGCATAGTCGACCACTCCCGCCTCGCCCGATGGACTGACCATGCTGCGCTTCGCCCGCTTCCTGCTGATTCCTCTGCTGCTGCTCGCCGCCGTGCTGCTTGGTCTGCTGCTAATCAGTCATCCGGCCAGCCGCCCGCCGGTGCTCATCGAACTCGGCGAGCAGCCACTGGTGATCGCCCACCGCGGTGGCATGGGCCTGTGGCCGGAGAACACCCTGTTCGCCTTCGAGCGCGCCGATGCGCTGGGCGTGGACATGCTGGAAATGGACGTGCGCGCCAGCCGGGACGGCGAGCTGGTGGTGATCCACGACGAGGCGCTGGAGCGCACCAGCAACGGCCGCGGGCCGGTGGCGGCGCTGAGCCTGGCGCAGTTGCAGGCGCTCGACGCCGGCTACACCTGGACCGCCGACGGTGGTGAAACCTACCCATACCGCGGCCAAGGCATCCGCATCCCGAGCCTGGCCGAAGTCTTCGCGCGGCTGCCGGAGCGGCCCAAGTCGATCGAGATCAAGAGCGCCGACGCCGGCGTGGAGGAGCGCCTGTGTGCACTGCTGAAAAGCGCCGGCCAGCGCGACAAGGTGATCGTCGCCAGCTTCCACGAGCGCAGCCTGCAACTGTTCCGCGAGCTCTGCCCCGGCGTCGCTACCGCCGCGGGGCCGACCTCGGTGCGCCTGCTGGCGGCGCTGAACGGGGTCGGCCTGGCCGGCGTGCTCTCGCCGTCCTACCAGGTGCTGCAGATTCCGCCGCGCAGCGGCGACACCCGGCTCGCCTCCGCGCGGCTGTTCGCCAACGCGAGGGCGCGCGGCCTGGCTGTGCACCTGTGGACGATCAACGAGCAGCCGGAAATGCGTCAGTTGCTGGACATGGGTGCCGACGGGCTGATCACCGACTACCCCGAGCGTGCCCTGCAGCTGCTCGGCCGGCCGACGCGCATCGCCCCCAGGCCCTGATCAGCGCCCCAGCAGGCCCGGCAGTGCCTCGCCAATCAGGCTGCTGCCGGCGATCACCAGCAGGCTGAAGACGATCCAGCGAATCGCCCGCAGCGACAGTGGCGGCGGGTAGCGCTTGACCAGCCAGCTGAGGACCAGCACCAGCGGCAAGGCTTCGGCGCTGAGCAGCAGCACGTTGAGGGTGAAATGCCCCTGCACCAGCACCAGGGCGATGCGCAGCAGCGCATTGGCGGCGAACACCGCGACCAGCGTGTTGCGGATGATTTCGTAGGGCAGCGGCTGGCGGTACAGGTGGTAGACCACCGGCGGCCCGCCGCTGGCGAAGAGCCCGCCGAGCAGGCCGGTGAGCGCGCCGGCGACGTGGAACGACAGCGGCCCGGAGCGCTGCGCGCGCGGTCGGGTCTGCATCACCAGCATCAGGCTGCAGAGCAGGATCACCCCGCCCAGCAGCACCCGCAGCAGCGTCACCTGGCTGCCGCTGAGCCAGCCGAGCAGCAGGATGCCGATCACCACGCCGGGCAGGCTGGTGACGAGCAGCGGACGCAGCACGCTCATGTCCATGCGTGTCTTCGAGCCGGCCAGGGTCACCGCCGCGTTGAACAACGTCAGCACGCTGACCGCGATGGACACCTCGTTCAGCGGTGCCAGGTGCAGCATCGCGACCAGGCCCAGCAGGATCAGCCCGAAGGCGAAACCGGTGAGGCTCTGGGCGAAGGTGGCCAGCGCCACGCAGATCAGAAAAGCCAGATGCAACCAGATGCTCATACCCTGTACTCAGGACCTTGGGGCGTGCGGTGCGCCACCGCGTTTTCAGGGTATCGCCGGCATCAGCGCGCGTTCGCCTCGCGCTCGCGCAACACGTCCGCCATCCTGCTGCCGAACAGCCGGCCCACGGCCTCGCCGTCGCCGCCGGCCTCGTCGAATGCTTCCACCACAGCCTCCAGCGTCGGCCGGGTCTGGGTCAGCAACGCGATCACATAATCCTCGGCGCTGACGCCGGTGTGCGCATGGTAGCGCCGAAGCAGCTGCAACTGGTCGTCGGACAGGTTCAATTCGAGTGTTTCGCTCATCGTGCGCTCCGTGGGTAATGCCGATACGGCTCGGGTCTCCAGGTTCGCATGGTCGGGAAAGAGCCAGGGGTGGGTCCAGAACCACAGCCGGCCCGGCGATGGGGCCAGTTGCCCGGACTGGACGCACGATTGCGCGGCATCTGGTGCCAGAGCAGACACCGCCCGCTGCCTAGAATCGCTTATCTCCCACTCAACGCGGACCCGCCCGATGACCGACCTGCATTTCGAACACGCCAGCCGCCTGGTTTCCTGTCGCGACCTGTTCGGCATCGACGCCGACCTGCAGGTGCCGGTGTTCCTCGAGCGCGATGCACAGGTGCCGGACATCGACCCCGCCTACCGTTTCGATCAGGACGCTACCCTGGCGATCCTCGCCGGCTTCATGCGCAACCGCCGGGTGTTGCTGCAGGGTCTTCACGGCACCGGCAAGTCGACGCACATCGAACAGGTCGCCGCGCGCCTCAACTGGCCGTGCATGCGCGTCAACCTCGACGGCCACGTCAGCCGCCTGGATCTGATCGGCAAGGACGGCATCGTCCTGCGCGACGGCCAGCAGGTCACCGAATTCCAGGAAGGCATCCTGCCTTGGGCGCTGCGCCGGCCGATGGCGCTGATCTTCGACGAATACGATGCCGGCCGCCCGGACGTGATGTTTGTCATCCAGCGCGTGCTCGAACGCGACGGCAAGCTGACCCTGCTGGATCAGAACCAGGTGCTCACCCCGCACCCGTACTTCCGCCTGTTCGCCACTGCCAACACCATCGGCCTGGGCAACCTCAACGGCCTCTACCACGGCGCCCAGATGCTCAACCAGGCCCAACTGGACCGCTGGAACGTGGTCGCCCGCCTGGACTACCTGCCCGCCGAACAGGAAGTGGCGATCGTCACCGGGCAGGCGCCGGGCACCGACCCGGCGCTGGTCGGGCGCATGGTGGCGCTGGCCAACCTCACTCGCCAGGGTTTCGCCGCCGGCGACCTGTCCACGCTGATGTCGCCGCGCGCGGTGATCTCCTGGGCGGAGAACGCGGATATCTTCGGCGACACGGCGCGTGCCTTCCGCCTGACCTTCCTCAACAAGTGCGACGACAGCGAGCGCGCGCTGGTGGCCGAGTACTACCAGCGCTGCTTCGACGTCGAACTGGCCGAATCCCACGCGCGGCAGCAATCCTCGTGACCGCGCAGCGCCTGGAAAAGCGCCAGCAGCAGGTCGAGGAACTCTGCGCCGCGGTGCTCCGCGCGCTGGCAGCCAGCCCGCGCCTGCGCTACCGCGGCAACCGCCTGGAACTGGCCGGACGGGCTTTCCCCATCCGCGCGCCACACCTGCACCCGGAGTTCGCCCGCGACGATTTCCGCTCCTTTCGCGGCGTCGCCGACAGCCTCGCCCTGCGCCTGCGTCACAGCGATCGGGCCCTGCACCACAGCCGGATGCCGGCCTCGCCGATCGAGCGGCTGGTCTTCGACCTGCTCGAACAGTTGCGCTGCGAAGCACAGGTGAGCGAGCAGCTACCGGGCGTGCGTCACAACCTGATGCACCGCTTCAGCCAGTGGGCGGAGCAGTTCATCGACTCCGGCCAGCTGGAAAACCACCTCGGCCTGATGCTCTTCACCCTCGCCCTGATGAGCTGGCGGCTGCTCTGCAACGGGCACACGCCGGAACGCATCCAGGACCTGCTGGAAGCGCCGCGCATGGGCTTGCTCGGCCAGTTCGGCGCGGAATTCGGCCTGCTGCGCAAGACCCGCCATGACCAGGCTGCCTTCGCCACCCATGCGCTGAACATCGCCTTCTGCATCGCCACGCTGATCGATCAGCTCGAGCAGCAACTGGGCAGCGCCGACGAGCGCCGCGACACCGCCAGCGAGAAGAGCCTTGCGGCATTCGCCCTGCTGCTGGAAAACGACGGCGGCGAAGACGGCGACGGCGGCGGCATCGCGGGCGCCAGCGACCGCACAGGCGCCCAGGACGGTTTCCGCTACCGGGTGTTCAACCGCGACCACGATGTCGAGCAGGTCGTCAGCAAACGGGTACGTGCCGAACTGCTGCTGGAACTGCGCCAACGCCTCGACCAGCGCATCCTCCGCCAGGGCCTGAACCTGCAACGGCTGGCGCGCCAGTTGTCCGCGCTGCTCGCCGCGCCACGCCTGCAGGGCTGGGAATTCGCCCAGGAGGAGGGCCGCCTCGACGGCGGTCGCCTGAGCCGCCTGGTGACCAACCCGAACCAGCGCGACCTGTTCCGCCGCGAACCGCTGCGCCCGCACAGCGAGTGCGTGGTGACCTTCCTGATCGACAACTCGGGCTCGATGCGCACGCACATCGAAAGCCTGGCGCTGCTGGTCGACTGCCTGTCCCGCGCCCTCGAGCTGGCCGGCGCGAAAACCGAGATCCTCGGCTTTACCACCGGCCAGTGGAACGGCGGCCGCCCGTTCAAGCGCTGGCGCGGGCAGGGCTCGCCGGCCGATCCGGGGCGCCTCAACGAGCTCTGCCACATGATCTACAAGGACGCCGACACGCCCTGGCGCCGCGCCCGCCCGGCCATCGCCGGGCTGCTCAAGTCCGACCTGTTCCGCGAAGGCGTGGATGGCGAGGCACTGCTCTGGGCACGCCAGCGGCTGCGCCAGCGCAACGAACCGCGGCGCCTGCTGATCGTCATCAGCGACGGCTGCCCGATGGACAGCGCCACCCATCAGGCCAACCGCGAGGACATCCTCGACCTTCACCTGCGCCAGGTGGCGCGGCAGATCGAGGACGAAGGGGAAATCGAGCTGTACGCGCTGGGCGTCGGCCTCGACCTGGGCGCCTACTACCGCCACAGCCTGGAACTGGACCTGCAGCAGGGCGTCGAGAATGCGCTGTTCGGCGAGGTGCTCGGGCTGCTCGGCCGGGGCCGCGCGCGGCGTTGAGGCCGCGGCCGTCACCCAGGACGGCCGCGCCGGTTCAGACGAAGAACTTGAGGATCACCAGGATCAGCGCGGCAAGGAACAGGGTTTCAGTCACCAGCAAGGTCGCCGGTCGCCAGCCCACCGCCAGCAGCGCCTTGATCGAGGTCTTCATGCCCAGCGCGGCGATCGCCGTGACCAGACACCAGCTCGATACGCCGATGGCCATCTTCTGCGACCACTCCGGCATCACGCCGCTGCTGTTCAGGCCGACGAAAACCACGAAGAAGATGATGAACAGCGGCAGCGGCAATGCCGTCTTCGAGCCGCCCGAGTCCGCGCCGCCGCGGCGGCGCAGCAACAGCGAGAGGGAGAACACGATGGGCACCAGCATCGCCACCCGCAGCAGCTTGATCACCGTGGCGGTGTCGCCGGTCTCGTTGGACATGCTGTAGCCGGCACCGACCACCTGCGCCACGTCGTGGATGGTCGCGCCGAGGAACACCCCGGCCTGTTGGTCGTCTAGGCCGAGGCTCTTGGCCAGGATCGGGTAGACGATCATCGCCAGCGTGCTCAGCGCGGTCACGCTGATCACGGTGAAGATGGTGTTGCGCTCGGCGTCCTTGTCCTGCGGCAGTACCGCCGAAATCGCCAACGCCGCCGAAGCGCCGCAGATGCCGACGCTGCCACCGCTGAGCACACCGAAATCGCGCCCCAGGCCGAGCAGCTTCGACAGCCCCACGCCGACCGCGATGGTCAGCAGCACCGCGCCGATCACCACCATCATCAGGGTGCCGCCCAGGGAGAAGATCTGTTCCACGGTGATGCGCATGCCCAGCAGCGCGACGCCGATGCGCAGGATGGTGCTGGAGGTGAACTTGATGCCCGCCACCGCGCGGCCTTCCTCGTGGAGGAAGCCCAGCGCCATGCCCAGCAGCAGGGCCATCAGCATCACCGGTGCGCCATAGTGCTCGGACAGAAAGGTCGCGCCGGCAGCGACGACGACGGCCACCAGCAGGCCGGGCGAGACTTCCAGGAAACGCTCCCGGCGCCGGCTGAGCCAACTGTCGGTAGGCGGAAGGGCAGCCACTGAATTATTGTTGTTTTTGGAACTCATTATTCCGATTCCTTGCATTGCTTGGGCATAAATGCATAAGCGCATGCTAGAGAATCGAAACTGGCACCATTAGGACCACTATCACCGCACAGGCTGGGCCAGATTTGAAATGGCACCCGTGCGCCTCGGCAACTGGACCTACCGCGACGGCCACCAAGACCTCCAGGCTGCCCCACCGACAACTCGTGAGAACCCGCGTGGCAATTCCCGTGCATCGACTCGCCCAAGCCACCGCCGTCGCGCTGCAGCGATGGCGAAATCCAAACCCGGACTGCGCCACCGGCAACGACCCGCGCGGCAGCGATAACGGGCTGTTGCTGCTTTTCCACGGCAGCCTCGCGCACGCAGCGGATTACGCCTGGCAGAACGCCGGCCGTACGCTGGTCGACAAGACCTACCTGCGCATCCTGTTCAGCGGCGCGGCACTGGACTACCAGGGCCTGAGCGCGGACGAACTGGCCGCGCGCCTGGACTCGTTCATCCGCGAACAATTGGTACCGCGCTGGGAGGCGCTGACGCAGAACGCCGAGGCGGAACCGCCCGGGCGCCTGGTCGAATCCCTGGAGGCCGGCCTGTTCGGCGAGCCAGGCAACGGCGAGGCCGGTAGCCATATCCTCTTCTGGCTCTGCCCCCGCCTGCCACTGCTGCCCAAAAGCCACGCCGGCCTGCGCGGCCTGGAACTGCTCGCCGACGGCCAGCTCGGCCTCGACGCCAGCGACTACCAGCACGCCTGCGCGGCGTTGCTGAAGGAAATGCCGGTGCTGCCGGCGCCGCGCCAGTTCGCCGGCAACCCCGACGACCAGCGAAGGGTGCGCCAGCTGATCGAGAACAGCGACTGGTGGCGGCGGCGCGTGCTGGCGCAGTGGCTCGAGCAACTGGGCGGCGCGCCGGCCTGATTCGCGTACAGGCGAAATCGCGGTGCCGCTTGTGGCGGTACCGCTGTCGCTTCGCAAGGGAAATGACGTCAGTGGGAGAACAACGCGACGCTCGTGACGGCGTGTCGCCCGGCACGACTACGACGCAGCCATGCGGGGCGCGCATGGTAAACGCAGAAGCCTTTCAATTAGCTATCAATGCCGCAGAAAAAATCTGTAACACATATTCCGTTGATGATTTCTTGACCAATTCTTGATGTTCCGAACGGCACTCTGGAAGGGCGTCGACAGCCTGCCTGGCAGCCGACCGCAATTGCCGGCCCCGCCGCCCCCTGTCGCTTTCGGAATTCGCCCCATGAACAAACTCCCGCAGATCACGCTCGCCTTCTGGATCATGAAGATCTGCGCCACCACGCTCGGTGAAACCGCTGGCGACCTGCTGTCGATGACCCTCGATGTCGGCTATGCCATGAGTTCGCTGATCCTGCTCAGCGCGTTCCTCGTCACCCTGGTGGCTCAGCTCGCCTCCAAACGCTACAACCCGCCGCTGTATTGGGCGGTGATTCTCTCCACCAGCACCGCCGGCACCACGATGTCGGACTTCATGGACCGCACCCTCGGGCTCGGCTACGCCAGCGGCTCGGCGCTGCTGATCGGAATTCTCGCGGTGATCTTCGCGGTATGGAAACTCAGCGGCAGCACGCTGGCGGTGGATCGTATCCGCGGTTTCAAGGGCGAGCTGTTCTACTGGGTGGCGATCCTCTTCTCCAACACCCTGGGCACTGCGCTGGGCGACTACCTGGCGGACGACTCGGGCCTCGGCTTCGGCGGCGGCGCGCTGCTGATCGGCAGCCTGATCGCCGGCATCGCGGTGCTGCACTACCGCACGCGGATTTCCACCGTCCTGCTGTTCTGGGTGGCCTTCGTGCTGACCCGGCCGTTCGGCGCCACGCTGGGAGATTTCCTCACCAAGCCGCTGGAAAAAGGCGGGCTGGACTTCGGCACCGTCGGCGCCTCGGCCTTCCTCGGCGCGATACTGGTGGGCCTGGTGGTCGTCGCCACCCAGGTGCAGCGCAAGCGCCTGCGCGCGGCACCGCTACCCGCGCTGTGACCGACGCGCCCTGGCGGAAAACGTCCCGCCAGGGCCCGCCCGGATGAGCAAATCCGTCCCGGTTCCGGTCTGCTGAACATGTTCCCCGGACCGGACCACCCGCATGCGCCACCGTCACGCGTCACTCGCCCCCATTCGCCTGCCCATCCTCCTGCTGCTGTTGGCGAGTCTCGCCGCCTGCAGCAGCCTGGCCCCGCGCGATCCGCTGCGCATCGACCTGGCCGGGATCGAGCCGCTGCCCGGCCAGGGCCTGGAAATGCGCTTCGCCGTGCAGTTGCGCGTGCAGAACCCCAACGACGACGCCCTCGACTACGACGGCGTGGCACTGGACCTGGAAGTGAACGGCCAGCCGCTGGCCAGCGGCGTCAGCGACCGACGCGGCGAAATCCCGCGCTTCGGCGAGGCGCTGGTCAGCGTGCCGGTGACGATCTCGGCGTTCTCGGTGATGCGCCAGACCTGGGGCCTGGGCCTCTACCAGCCCGGCCAGGGGCTGCCCTATCGGCTCAAGGGCAAGTTCGCCAGCGGGCTGTTCGGCACCCAGCGCTTCAGCGACAGCGGCACCCTCACCTGGCCCGAGCCGCCGACCTCGCCCTGACGCCGATCAGCGCGGCTCGCTCTCCCGCCAGACGGGCAAGACGATTCCCTACCAGGACCTGCCGCATACGGACTGCCAGGCGCCGGGCTGGCTGGCTGGCTGGCTGGCTGGGCGCGATACTCGCCGATTCCGACGCCGGCGCCAGCCGCGGCGCGCTGTTCGACGACGGCCGACTGATCGGCCGGCCGACACTGACGTTGGCGGATGCGGCTGACTCAGGCGGCGAAACCGCCGTCGATGGTCAGGCTGGCACCGGTGATATAGCCGGCTTCGGGCCCGGCGAGGTAGGCGACGAAGCTGGCGATTTCCTCGGCGCGGCCATAGCGCGGCAGCGCCATCAGTCCTTTCAGGGTGTCCGCGAAGTCACCATCATCGGGGTTCATGTCGGTGTCCACCGGGCCCGGCTGGACATTGTTGATGGTGATGCCGCGCGGGCCGAGGTCGCGCGCCAGGCCACGGGTCAGGCCGACCAGCGCGGCCTTGCTCATGGCGTACACGGCGCCGCCGGTGAACGGCATGCGCTCGGCGTTGGTGCTGCCGATGCTGATGATGCGGCCGCCCTCGCCCATGTGCCGCGCGGCTTCCTGGGTGGCGACGAAGACGCTGCGCACGTTGATCGCCACGGTGCGATCGAAGTCCTCCAGGCTCAGTTCGTCCAGTTGTCCCAGCGCCAGTACGCCGGCGTTGTTGACCAGGATGTCGAGTCCGCCAAAGGCCTTCACGGTGGCGGCAACCGCCGCGCGCACCGCCTGCTCGTCGGCGCTGTCGGCGCGAATCGCCAGGGCCTTGCCGCCTTTCGCCTGGATCGCCGCGGCCAGTTCCTCGGCTTTCTGCGCCGAGCTGACGTAGGTGAAGGCGACTGCCGCGCCTTCCGCGGCCAGGCGCTCGACGATGGCGGCGCCGATGCCGCGCGAACCGCCCTGGACCAGGGCAATCTTGCCGCCAAGGGTGTTGCTATCGGATGTGCTCATGGGTGTCTCCTGGGTGTTCGGTGAAAGAGAGGTCCAGTATCTACCGCTCAATCGATACCGATTAGCCGGCAATCCCTATACGCTGAATGAACCAACGGTTTACGCAGATGCCCATGGAAACCCTCAACGCCATCGATTGCTTCGTCCACAGCGCGGAGGCCGGCAGCTTCGCCGAGGCGGCGCGGCGCCTTGGATTGACGCCTGCCGCGGTGGGCAAGAACGTCGCCCGGCTGGAGGCGAGCATGGGCGTGCGGCTGTTCCAGCGCAGCACGCGCCGGCTGAGCCTGACCGAAGACGGCGAGCGCTTCCTCGGCGAAGTCCGCGAGGGCCTGGCCAGCATCAAGAGCGCGGTGGCCAACCTCGGCAACAGCGCCGGGCAACCCTCCGGCACGCTGAAGGTCAGCATGGGGCTGGCGTTCGCCATCGACTACATGGTGCCGCTGCTGGGCGAGTTCCTCGCCCTCTACCCGGCCATCGAACCGGACTGGCATTTCGACAATCGCCAGGTCGACCTCATCGGCCAGGGCTTCGACGCCGCCATCGGCGGCGGCTTCGAGCTACCGCCCGGCGTGATCGCCCGCGAGCTCGCCCCGGCCCATCGCGCGCTGGTGGCCGCCCCTGACTACTTC
>NZ_JASCPA010000064.1:0-26495 GCF_029959715.1 Pseudomonas sp. PS02288
TACCCACCCTTAAAAAGACCCCGCCACGACGTGGCGGGGCGCGCGGATACATCGGAATCGCCGGTCGCGCCAGGCACGCGGCCTGGCGCGGCGGGCTCAGCAGCAGCGGATGGGTCGCCCCTTGCCGCCGCCGTAGCGCGCCTCCTGGCGTTCGCGGAAGAACGCCTCGTAGCTCATCACCGGCAGATCGGGATGCTTGCTGCCCATGTGCGCGACGTAGGTGTCGTAGTCGGGCATGCCGACCAGCATCCGGGCGGCCTGCCCGAGGTATTTCCCCATACGACTCAGGTCATTGAACATGGGCGTCTCCTCAAGCGTCCGGGATCGGCTGGAACGGAGCCTCGCGGTCGCTGCGCTCGGGCTTGACCCAGGCGGCGCGGCCCACCTTGATCGCGTAGAACAGCACGCTGAGCACGACGAACAGGAACAGCACGGTCAGGGTCGCGTTGGTGTAGGCGTTGAAGATCACGTGCTGCATCTGCGTGATGTCCTTGGCTGGCGCGATGACCTGGCCGGCGTCCAGCGCGGTCTGGTACTTCTTCGCCAGGGCCAGGAAACCGATGGCCGGGTTCGGGTCGAGCAGCTTGATTAGACCGGCGGTGGTGGTGCAGATCAGCAGCCACAAGGCCGGGAGCATAGGTACCCAGGCGTACCGCTGGCGCTTCATCTTGATCAGGACCACGGTGCCGAGCATCAGCGCGATACCGGCGAGCATCTGGTTGGAGATGCCGAACAGCGGCCACAGGGTGTTGATGCCGCCCAGCGGATCGATCACGCCCTGATACAGCAGCCAGCCCCACATCGCCACGCAACCTGCGGTGGCGATGACGTTGGCGGCCCAGGACTCGGTGCGTTTCAGCGCCGGCACGAAGTTCCCCAGCAGGTCCTGCAGCATGAAGCGCCCGGCACGGGTGCCGGCATCCACCGCGGTGAGGATGAACAGCGCCTCGAAGAGGATCGCGAAGTGGTACCAGAACGCCATGGTGTTCTCGCCCGGCAGCACGCTGTGGAGAATCTGCGCGATCCCCACGGCCAGGGTCGGCGCACCGCCGGCGCGGGCCAGGATGGTGTTCTCGCCGATGTCGTGGGCGACCGCCTGCAAGGCCTCCGGGGTGATGGCGAAGCCCCAGCTGCTGACCGTCGCGGCAACCGCCTGAACGTCACCGCCGACCACCGCCGCGGGGCTGTTCATGGCGAAGTACACGCCCGGCTCGATCACCGACGCGGCGACCATCGCCATGATGGCGACGAAGGACTCCATCAGCATGCCGCCGTAACCGATGTAGCGGGCGTGGGATTCGTTGGCCAGCAGCTTCGGCGTGGTGCCCGAAGAGATCAGCGCATGGAAGCCGGACACCGCGCCGCAGGCGATGGTGATGAAGAGGAACGGGAACAGGGTGCCCTTCCACACCGGGCCGGTGCCGTCGGTGAACTGGGTCAGCGCGGGCATTTTCAGCTCGGGCATGACCACCAGGATGCCGATGGCCAGCGCGAAGATGGTGCCGATCTTGAGGAAGGTGGACAGGTAGTCGCGCGGTGCGAGGATCAGCCAGACCGGCAGCACCGCGGCGACGAAACCATAGCCGATCAGCATCCAGGTGATCTGCACGCCGGTGAAGGTGAAGTGCGGCGCCCATTCGGGGCTGGCGGCAATCTGCCCGCCAAGCCAGATCGAGCCAAGCAGCAGGATCACGCCGACCACCGAGATCTCACCGATGCGGCCCGGACGGATGTAGCGCATATAGAGGCCCATGAGCATCGCGATCGGGATGGTCGCCATCACGGTGAACATGCCCCACGGGCTTTCGGCCAGCGCTTTCACCACGATGAGCGAGAGCACCGCGAGGATGATGATCATGATCAGGAAGCAGCCGAACAGCGCGATGGTGCCGGGCACCTGGCCCATTTCCTCGCGCACCATCTCGCCCAGCGAGCGGCCGTTACGACGGGTGGAAATGAACAGCACCATGAAGTCCTGCACCGCGCCGGCGAGGACCACGCCGGCGATCAGCCAGAGCGTGCCGGGCAGGTAGCCCATCTGCGCCGCGAGCACCGGGCCGACCAGCGGGCCGGCGCCGGCGATGGCGGCGAAATGGTGACCGAAGAGGATGTGCTTGTTGGTCGGAACGTAGTCCAGACCGTCGTTGTTGAGCACCGCCGGCGTCGCGCGGGTCGGGTCCAGCTGCATCACACGATTGGCGATGAACAGGCTGTAGTAGCGGTAGGCGACCAGATAGAGGGCGACCGCCGCCACGACTATCCACAAGGCATTGATGGCTTCACCGCGGCGCAGGGCCACGACACCAAGGGCACACGCCCCCACCACGGCCAGCACTGCCCAGGGCAGATGGCGCAGGAGGCTATTGTTATTGTTCATGAGGGACTCCCAACGAGAGAACTGACGACTGCCGCAACAGTCTAGACCCGGCCCGAATAAATCCCTATTCGACCAAATCGCTACGCGCGGCAGCATGATCCTGGCTGTCGCTCGCGCCTGTTGCCAGTAAGCGAAACGACGGGCCGAAGTGTTGCCGGCCTGGGCGCGGAGCACAAGCCTTTCCGATGATCCGCGAGCCCCGCCCTTGAGCCACCGCGAGGTCCATTCGGATGGAAGGCACGCGGCACCGTTCACACCCGCGATCGACCGGCCGCGCAGGTTGCCCGCAGGGTCGCTATAGTGTGGAAAACCGAGGAGTCCGAGATGACTAGCGATAACAACGAACGTCGGCGTTTCCAGCGCATCGCATTCGACGCCGTGACCGAGATTGCCCAGGGCGATCAGCGCTGGGTGGGCGCATTACAGGACGTGTCCCTGCATGGGCTGCTGATAAAGCAGCCGGCTCATTGGTCAGGCGATCCGGAACAGCCGTTCCGCGCGCTGATCGACCTGGGTGGCGATATCCAGGTGCACATGGAAATGCGCCTGGCCCGAGAACAGGGCGGTTATCTGGGATTCATCTGCCAGCACATCGACCTCGACTCCATCAGCCACCTGCGCCGGCTGGTCGAACTGAACCTCGGCGACGAAGCCCTGCTCGAGCGCGAGCTGGCGGCTCTGGGCGGGGTGTAAGGCCGCCGCCCGTCTATTCGAACAACGCATCCAGCGCCTGCTCCAGGCGCGTCACCGCGATCACCTGCAAGCCCGGCGGCGCCTCTTTCGGCGCATTGCCGCGCGGCACGATGGCGCGCTTGAAGCCATGCTTGGCGGCTTCCTTCAGGCGCTCCTGACCGCTCGGCACTGGGCGGATCTCGCCGGACAGGCCGACCTCGCCGAACACCAGCAGGTCATGCTCCAGCGGCCGGTTGCGCAGGCTGGAGATGACCGCGGCCATCAGCGCCAGGTCGACCGCCGTCTCCAGCACCTTCACCCCGCCCACCACGTTGATGAACACGTCCTGATCATAGGTCGGGATGCCGCCGTGCCGGTGCAGCACGGCGAGCAGCATCGCCAGTCGGTTCTGGTCGAGGCCGAGGGTGACTCGCCGAGGGTTGGCCAGGTGGCTGGTGTCGACCAGCGCCTGCACCTCCACCAGCATCGGCCGCGAGCCTTCCCAGGTGGCCATCACCACGCTGCCGGGCACCGCCTCCTGGGCGCGGGTGAGGAAGATCGCCGAGGGGTTGGAAACTTCCTTCAGTCCCTTGTCGGTCATGCCGAACACGCCCAGTTCGTTGACCGCGCCGAAGCGGTTCTTCACCGCGCGCAGCAGGCGCAGGCGGCCGTCGGACTCGCCCTCGAAATACAGCACGGTATCCACCATGTGCTCCAGCACGCGCGGCCCGGCCAGCGCACCCTCCTTGGTGACGTGGCCGACCAGGAAGATCGCCGTGCCGCTCTGCTTGGCGAAACGCACCAGCAACGCCGCGCTCTCGCGGACCTGGGCGACGCCGCCGGGCGCCGATTGCAGCTGCTCGGTGTAGATGGTCTGGATCGAATCGATCACCATCACCTTGGGCCGCTCGCGCCGCGCGGTATCGATGATCGACTCGATGCAGGTTTCGGTCATCACCTTGAGCTTGTCCTGCGGCAGCTCCAGGCGCCGCGCGCGCATCGCCACCTGCTGCTGCGATTCCTCACCGGTGACGTACAGCGCAGGCAACCGCGCGGCGATGTTGCACAGTGTCTGCAGCAGAATGGTCGACTTGCCGATACCCGGATCGCCGCCGATCAGCACCACCGAGCCGTCCACCAGGCCACCGCCGAGCACCCGGTCGAGCTCCGCGGAGGCGGTGGAGAAACGCGGCATTTCCTCGATGCTGACTTCGGCCAGGGTCTTGAGCTGGGCCTGTTCACCGGCCCAGCCGGCACGCCCGGAGGACGAGGCCGGTGCGCCCTCGACCATGGTTTCCACCAGCGTGTTCCAGGCATTGCATTCCGCGCACTGGCCGGCCCATTTGGGGAAAGTGGCGCCGCACTCGGTGCAGCCGTACATGCGCTTGGCCTTGGCCATGGAGAACTCCCGCGAAAAAGAATGCGCCATCATAACCGCTGCGCATGCCTCGACCGCGCGCAGGGCCGGCAGGCAATCTCCGGCCACAAAAAAGCCCGGATCGATCGCTCGGTCCGGGCTGGAGGGAGGCTTGCGCTGGAATCAGGCGCTGCAGGCCTTGCCGCAGTTGCAGCACTCGCCGGCGGCTTTGCGCAACTGGCTGCTGAGGTCCTTCTGCAGGCCAACGCGCTGCATCCTCAATGCAGAAAGCTGGGTGTCATCGAGTTTCTCGACGCCGCTCTCGACGCGCAGGATGCGCTTGTCGACGTCGTCGAACTGGTCGGCCAGGCGGGCGAAACGCGGGTTGGCCTTGCGCAGTTTCAGGGAATCGGAACGTTGCCGATCGAACTCACTGGGCTGAGAATAGTATTCGATGTGCATGATTGCGCTTCCATAGTTGAAAATTTGGCGCAACGTAAACCACCGCTACCCGTCCGCCCTTGACCCCGATCAAACCCATTCAAGCCCTCTGCAAGTGAATTTGTCGCAGCCCTCCGCGTCTACCGGAATGACTGCTCGCCGCCCCTGGAGCCCCGATGAACAACGACCTCTCACGCTGCACCGCCTGTCGCGAAGGAGAGACTTTCGAGCGGCCGGTGAGCATGGCCTTCCAGCCGATAATCGACATCCGAGACCGTAGCATTTTCGCCCACGAAGCCCTGGTGCGCGGCCCCGCCGGCGAGGGGGCGGGTAGCGTGCTGCAGCAGGTCGACGCCTCCAACCGCTACGGTTTCGACCAGTTGTGCCGGATCACCGCGCTGCGCCAGGCGGCCCGGCTGCCGTTGCCGGGGAAGCTGTCGATCAACTTCATGCCCAACGCCGTGTACAAGGCCGAGACCTGCATCCGCGCGACCCTGGAAACCGCCCGCCAGCTGGACTTCCCGGTGCAGCGGATCATCTTCGAGGTCACCGAGCAGGAACAGGTGCAGGACCTCGACCACTTGGCCGGCATCCTGCGCGCGTATCGCAAGATGGGTTTCTCCACCGCCATCGACGACTTCGGCGCCGGCTATGCGCACCTTAATCTGCTCGCCGACTTCCAGCCCGACCTGATCAAGCTGGACATGCAGCTGCTGCGCGGCATCGACGGCGACGCCGTGCGCCAGGTGCTGGTGGAAAGCGTGGCGCAGATCTGCCGCAAACTGCGTATCGGGCTGATCGCGGAAGGCGTGGAAACTGCCGGCGAATATGCCGCGCTCAAGGCGATGGGAATCTACCTCTACCAGGGCTATCTGTTCGCCAAACCGGCCTTCGAGGCGCTTCCCGATGTAAACTGGCCTTAACTCCACCGGAACTGCCGGGCCTGGAGTGCAGTCCCTCTTAACACCTTGCATGTCCGCGCCCGGACCCATCGCCCCGGGTGCGGAGAATCCGTTTCCCCGATCATAAGGAGCAGCCCATGAGCTTTGTCCAAGAGTTCAAGTCATTCGCCATGAAAGGCAACGTCGTCGATATGGCCGTCGGCATCATCATCGGCGCCGCGTTCGGCAAGATCGTCTCGTCGTTCGTCGGCGACGTGGTCATGCCGCCGCTGGGCCTGCTGATCGGCGGCGTGGATTTTTCCGACCTGGCGG
Source organism: Pseudomonas sp. PS02288 (assembly GCF_029959715.1). Classification (NCBI taxonomy): domain Bacteria; kingdom Pseudomonadati; phylum Pseudomonadota; class Gammaproteobacteria; order Pseudomonadales; family Pseudomonadaceae; genus Pseudomonas; species Pseudomonas sp. PS02288. Next base: position 6,062 of record NZ_JASCPA010000064.1, read on the forward strand.
TGATCCTCAAACCGGCGCAAGGCGATGCGCCCGCGGTGGTGCTGGCGTACGGGAAATTCATCCAGACGGTGTTCGACTTCCTGATCGTCGCCTTCGCGATCTTCATGGCGGTCAAGATGATGAACAAGCTGCGCAAGCACGAAGAGGTCAAACCGGCCGCGCCGCCGGCCCCGACCAAGGAAGAGGTGCTGCTGACCGAGATTCGCGACATCCTCAAGGAGCAGCGCAGCCCGGCGATCGACACGAAACCGCCGCTCTGAGCCAGTCCTCCTATGAAATGAAAACGGCGCCTCGGGCGCCGTTTTCATACGTGGAGACTCAGGCTGCCGGCGGACGCAGCTCCAGCCGGGCGATGCGCCGGTCCTTCACCTCCAGCACGCGCAGTTGCCAGCCCGCGTACTCGAGCCGGTCGCCGCTGACCGGCAGGCGATCGAGCAGGCTCATCGCCAGGCCCGCGAGGGTCTGGTAATCGTCGGTGGCGCTGGCCTGGAAGCCCAGGCGCCGGCGCAGCACCGCCAGGTTCAGCGCGCCGCTGACCTGATAGCCGTCGTCCGCCTCGAGGATGTCCGGCCCCTGCACTTCACTGGCATCCGGTAGCTCGCCGGCGATCGACTCGAGGATGTCGGTGAGCGTCAGCAGCCCCTCGAAATGGCCGAACTCGTTGACCACGAAGGCCGCGTGGGTGGATGCCTGGCGCATCTGCTCCAGCGCGTTGAGCACCGAGCAGCTCTCCGGCAGGTTGATCGGCACGCGCACCAGGCGCTCGATATCGGGCTGTTCGCCCTGCAGCAGCTCGCGCAGCAATTCCTTCTTCTGCACGTAGCCCAGCGGCTCGTCGATGGCCGCGCCGCGCGCCACCACCAGGCGCGAATAGGGGGAATCCAGCAGCCTGCGACGCTGCTCCTCCGGCGGCGCCAGCAGGTCGAGGTGGGCGACGCGCATGCGGTCGGTCATCACCGTGCGGATCGAGCGTTCGGCGAGGTTCAGCACGCCGCTGATCATCACCCGCTCGCGGCGGCCGAACAGCGCCGCCTCGCCGTCGCCGGCATCGAGCATGTCGGCGATCTCCTCGTCGACCTCCTCGGCCTCCAGCCGGCGCCCGCCGAGCAGGCGCAGCACGGCGTGGGCGGTGCGTTCGCGGATGTTGCGGCGGCCCTGCAGATGGCGCTTGCGGCGCCAGCGGGCGAGCTGATTGAACAGCTCGATGAGGATCGAGAAGCCGATCGCCGCGTACAGGTAGCCCTTGGGAATGTGGAAACCCAGACCTTCGGCCGTGAGGCTGAAGCCGATCATCATCAGGAAGCCCAGGCACAGCATGATCACCGTCGGGTGGGCGTTGACGAAGGTGGTCAGCGGCTTGCTGGCGATGATCATCAGGCCGATGGAGATCACCACGGCGATCATCATCACCTGCAGGTGTTCGACCATCCCCACCGCGGTGATCACCGCGTCCAGCGAGAACACCGCATCGAGCACGACGATCTGCGCTACCACCGGCCAGAAGGCCGCGTAGGCACGCGCGCCCTGCTGCACGTGGGTGCGCCCCTCGAGGCGCTCGTGCAGCTCCATGGTCGCCTTGAACAGCAGGAAGATACCGCCGAACAGCATGATCAGGTCGCGTCCGGAAAACGCGTGACCGTAGACCTCGAACAGCGGTGCGGTGAGGGTGACCAGCCAGGAAATGCTGGCCAGCAGGCCCAATCGCATGATCAGCGCCAGCGACAGGCCGATCAGCCGCGCGCGGTCGCGCTGCTCGGGGGGCAGCTTGTCGGCGAGGATGGCGATGAACACCAGGTTGTCGATGCCCAGGACGATTTCCAGGACGATCAGCGTGAGCAGGCCCAGCCAGGCCGTTGGATCGGCGATCCATTCCATCAGTACGATCCTCCGCGGCGAGCGAAGGGGTGGAAGGGCGATCGGTAAAGGGTCCGGCGGGGTAAGTCACTGTCCATCGAGGGGCGGATTCCAGGGAAAGGAATCCAGATGCTAGTGGCGGGCGCGGCGAACGCTAAGCAGAAAAACGTAACAGCGCGTTCGCCGCTACCAGTAGTTCTCCACCGCCACCTGCCCAGGACGGCGGCTCAGCGAGAGCTGCATGTCGCGGGCTTTCAGCAGCGCGCGGGTGTCCTCGATCATCTGCGGATTGCCGCACAGCATCACCCGCGAATGCCCCGGCTGCAGCGTTTCTCCGGCAGCGCGCTCCAGCTCGCCGTTCTCGATCAGCGTGGTGATGCGCCCCTGCAGTGCGCCGGGATGCGCCTCGCGGGTAACCACCGGGATGAAGCGCAGCTTGTGCGCATGCTCCTGCAGGTAGTCGCGGCCGGCGAGACCGGCGATCAGCTCGCGGTAGGCCAGCTCGCGCGCCTCGCGGACGCTGTAGACGAGGAAGATCCGCTCGAAGCGCTCCCACACCTCGAAGTCCTGGAGGATCGAGACGAACGGCGCGACGCCGGTGCCGGTGGCCAGCAGCCAGAGGTCGCGGCCGTCGACGAAGCGATCGAGGGTAAGGAAACCGAAGGCCTGCTTGTCCACCAGCAGCTCGTCGCCGACCCGCAGGCGGCTCAGCTCGCTGGTGAACTCGCCGCCCGGCACGACGATGGAGAAGAAGTCGAGGAATTCGTCGTGCGGCGCCGAGACCATGGAGTAGGCCCGCCACACCGTGCTGTCGTCGGCCTTGGTCACGCCGAGCCGGGCGAACTGCCCGGCGCGGAAGCGGAAACCTGGATCGCGCGTGGTGCGCAGGCTGAACAGACTCGGGGTCAGTGGCTGCACCTCGAGCAGCGTCTGGCGGGTGAACTTGTCGTCGCTGGCGGTCATGGCTCGCTCTCGTCTGGCAATGCGCGCCTAGTGTCGCGCATTGCCACCGGCATAAACACCGGCGGGCGGCAGGTGTATAGGCTGCGCAGAGGCATAGGTTCCGCCTCTGCGCCGGAGCGCGCCCGCGACTTACGGCTGGCCGACGGCGCCGGCGGTGTTCTCCTTGAGACTGCGGGTAGCGGTCTGGATGAAGGCGTCGAGGGTGCTCTTCATCTGCGTTTCGGCCGCCGTATCGGTGGCCAGGCTGACCTTCGCATCGTGGCCGAGCCGGTAGTCGTACAGCCGTGCCGGCAGGTCGCGCGGCTGCACGAGGATCTGCCCGCCCTTCACCAGCGCCACGGTCTGTTCACCGCCGGACGGCTTGATCATGCCGATGCCCTGGTCGCCGGCCGGCAGGTTGAGCAGGTCGCGGCCCCAGCACTGCTGGCGGGTGGTGCCGCCGAGCCGGCCCATGATGGTGGGCACCACGTCGATCTGCGTGCCGACGGTATCGCGCAGGCTGCCGAACTTCTCCTGCACGCCCGGCCCGATGAGCAGCAGCGGCACGTTGAAGCGGAACAGGTCCATTTCGGTGAGCTGTTCGGTGCTGCCGAAACCGTGGTCGCCGAGCACCACGAACAGGGTGTCCTTGAAGTACGGCGCCTTGCGCGCCTTCTCGAAGAACTGGCCCAGCGCCCAGTCGGCGTAGCGCATCGCGGTGAGGTGCAGATCGTTCGAGCCGAACCCGGTGACCGGCTCCACCGGCAGGTCCTTGGGCAAGGCGTAAGGCGTGTGGTTGGAAAGGCTCTGCAACAACGCGTAGAAGGGTTTTCCGTCACTGCCCAGCTTGAGCAGTTCCTCGGCGCCGCGATCGAACATGTCCTGGTCGGACACCCCCCAGGTCGGGTCGATGAACACCGGGTCGACGAAATCCTCGCGGCCGACGAAGCGGCTCATGCCCTGGTTGCTGAAGAACCCGGACTGGTTGTCCCACTGGAAATTGCCGTTGTAGACGTACACGTCGCGATAACCGCGGGCATTCAGCTGCTGCGGCAACCCGGAGAAGCGGTGCGCGCCCTCCGGCATGCGCATCAGGTATTCGAAGCCCGGCAGGTTGGGGAAGCAGGCCATGGTGGCGAACATCCCCTGATGGGTGTGGGTGCCGTTGGAGAAGAAACGGGTGAACAGCAGCCCCTCCTTCGCCAGGCGGTCGAAGTTCGGCGTGATGTTGCCCGGCTCGCCCAGCGCGCCGACGTAACGCCCGGCGAAGCTCTCCAGCAGGATCACCACCACGTTACGGATCGGCAGCGTGCCGGCTTGCGGCGGCGTGGTGTCGCGACGCAGCGCGGCGCTGTCGGCATCGACCAGGCGGTCGTTGGGCGTCAGCAGCATCTCGCGCACCACCTGCAGGGCCCTATCCGCGGACAGGCTGGCCTTCCAGGCGTTCTGCCGGTGCGAGGAAAAGCTGTGTTTGGCGGCGTCCACCAGGGTCAGGGTGCCGTTCAGGCCGAGGTGATTCACGAACATCGATTCGGTGGTGTAGGCATCGCCCCAGCGCAGTGGCGGCCCCTGGCGCAGATTGCCGCGCGCGGCGATCACGCAGACCACCAGGCACAGCGCGAACACCGGCAGGCGCCAGTACCAGGCGGCGCGCCGGCCCGACGTCTGCGGCGCGGCGCGGGTCGCCAGGTCCAGGCGCTTGAACAGCCAAGCCAGCAGCAGCGTTCCCAGCGCCCAGGCCAGCAGGTAGCGCGCCACCGGAAAGCCGTGCCAGAGCATGCTGGCGACGGTGGTCGGGTCTTCCTGCAGGTACTGGAACACCAGCGCGTTGAGGCGCTGGTGGAACTCGCGGTAGAAGTCCATCTCCAGCAGACCGAGGAACAGCGTGAGGCTGGCGAACAGCACCAGCCAGGCGCGCATCGCCCCGCGCAGGCGCATCGCCGGCGCCCACAGCAGACACAGCACCAGCGGCGCGCAGGCGTACACCGCCAGGCGCAGGTCGAAACGCAGGCCATTGAAGAAGGCCTCGCCGAACATCTCGGGCGTCGCGCTGCCGATCAGCTCGCGGTTGTACACCAGCAAGGCCACGCGCAGCAGCGAATAGAGGACGAGCAGGACGAGCCCGCTCCCCAGGGTGAACGCCAGGTGACGGGCGATGGAGGCGCGCGGCGCGGGCAGGCGGGAACGGGATGACGACAACGGCATGGACACTTCCTGTGGGTACGGCGACAGGTGGGAGGCGTCCGGCGAGGGAGCCGGGCGCGCGCATCCTAGCCGCGCCCTCATCAACGCCAGGTCAAGCCGATGTGAAAGACGCGTCAAATGAAGCAGGTACCGGGCGCTTCAGCCGGCGTCGCTTGCAGGTAGAATGCCGGGCCCAGCCGCCAGCGCCCGCGATCCGCCGATGAACACCTTCACCACGCCCTTCGCCCGACTCGAGCTGATCCGTCAGCCGGAGCAGAACCACGAGCCGCTGCAGGCCTTCGATGCCGCCGACGAGTACCTGTTGAACCACCTGCACCAGCAGGGGCTGGCGGCGGACGCCCGGGTGCTGCTGCTCAACGACGGTTTCGGCGCCCTCGCCTGCTCCCTGGCCGGCAAGGCCAGCGTGGTCAGCAGCGGCGATTCGCACCTGGGCCACCTGGCACTGCAGAAAAACCTCGCCCGCAATGACATGCCCGCCGACGCCGTCGCGTTCGTACCCGCCAGCCAGCGCGCCGAAGGTCCGTTCGACTGGGTGCTGATCCGCGTGCCGAAGACCCTGGCGCTGCTCGAAGAACAGCTGATTCGCCTGCACCACCAGTTGGCGCCGGGGGCGCGGGTCGTCGCCGGGGCGATGATCAAGCACCTGCCCCGCGCCGCCGGCGAGCTGATGGAGACATACATCGGCCCGCTGCAGGCCTCGCTGGCGGTGAAGAAGGCGCGGCTGCTGTTCGCTACGCCGGAGCAGAAAGCTGAGCCACGCTCGCCCTACCCCAGCCGCTACCGCCTGGAGCAGCCGCCGCTGGAACTGCTCAACCACGCCAACCTGTTCTGCCGCGAAGGCCTGGACATCGGCACCCGCGCGTTCCTCGCGCACCTGCCGCGGCAACTGGGCGAACTGCGCGTGGCCGACCTCGGCTGCGGCAACGGCGTGCTCGGCATCGTCTACGCGCTGGGCAATTCCCAGGCGCAACTGACGCTGGTGGACGAGTCGTACATGGCCGTGCAGTCGGCGGCGGACAACTGGCGCGCGGCGCTGGGTGAGCGCCCGGTGGACATTCGCGCCGACGACGGCCTCGCCAGCCAGCCGGCGGATTCGCTCGACCTGGTGCTGTGCAACCCGCCCTTCCACCAGCAGCAGGCGGTCGGCGACTTCCTCGCCTGGCGGATGTTCCAGCAGGCCCAGGCGGCGCTGGTGCAGGGCGGCGAACTGTGGATCGTCGGCAACCGCCACCTGGGTTATCACGTCAAGCTCAAGCGCCTGTTCCGCGGCGTGGAACAGGTCGCGGCGACGCCCAAGTTCGTCATCCTCAAGGCGCGCAAGTAGCGCCTCCGGCGCCGCACGAAGGGCGCCGGAAACACCTCAGAAATCGACGGTGGCCGAGACCTTCAGCGTGCGCGGCGCACCCTGGGTTAGGTAGCCGCCATTGGTCGACGCCCAGTAGTCCTCGTTGGCGACGTTCTCCAGGCCGGCACGCAGCGTGACGTCGCGGGCCTCCACCGTGAACCGGTAGCTCGCGCCCAGATCGATACGCGTCCAGGCCGGAATGCTCAATGTGTTCGCGGAATCGTAGAACTGGCCGCCGGTACGCAGCAGCAGCCCGTTGACGCTCACCCCCGGCATGCCCGGCACGTCCCAGTCGGCACCGAGGTTGAACTGGAACTCCGGGACCCCGACCGCACGATTGCCGTCGTTCGCGCCCCCGGATGTACCGCTCAGCTCGGTATCGTTCCAGGTGCCCCCGGCCAGGACACGCAGCCCGACCAGCGGTTCGCCGAACACGCTCAGCTCGACGCCGCGGTTTCGCTGTTCGGCATCGACCCGGTAGTAGTTGTCCGGGCCGGTGACTCCCTGCGGTTGCTCGATGCGGTAAACCCCGAGGCTGGCGCCGTAGGTGCCCCAGTCGAGCTTGATCCCCGCCTCGATCTGCTTGCTGCGATAGGGCGCGAACATCTGCCCTGCTGGATTGCTCGAAGCGCCGGGGGCCGTAGGTCCCTGCTGAAGAGACTCGATGCGATTGGCGTAAAACGACAGGTACTCGGTGGGCTTGATGACCAGCCCGTAGACCGGCGTGGTGATGCTGTCGTCGTAGTTGGAGGTACGCAGACCGTTTGCGGCACTCCAGGCATCCGCCGCGATGGACTGACGGCGCACGCCGAGGGTGAGCAACGCGCGGTCGTCGAAGAAGCCCAGGGTGTCGGAGATCGCCGCGCTGCGGTTCTTCACCTTGCCGGTGGTGTCCGGGTCGTGGATATCGCCGCTGACCGGTATCGTCGGGTCAGGTTCGGGGCTGGGAAATGGGTCGTAGAGGCTTCCCGGAAGCCGGTTGCCCGCGCTGGTCGACTCGAACGCATTGCGCTTCTCCTGCCAGATGCCGTTCACCGCGACGTTCAGCTGGTGGCTGACTGCCCCGGTCATCAGCTTGCCGCGCAATCCGGCCACCGTGCTGTAGGTCTCCTGGTCGAGTGGCGAATACAGGCGCCCGACCCTCGCGGCTCCGCTCGGCGAGGTGACGTAGAGCGAGGAGTACACGCCATTTTCGCGGGTGTACTTGCCACCGGCGGCGCCGTAGAGCGTCCAGTCGTCATCGAGGTCGTACTCGGCATTGAACATGCCGTAGGTGTCTTCCAGCTGGGAGTAGGCCCAGGGCTGTGAGTAGTTGTCGTTGGCGTGGGGTACCTTCGGCACCTTCCCGCCGAGCCCGGCGGTAGTCAGGTAGACCACCGACCGCCCCTCGTTGACGCGCTGTTTCTGGTAGCCGAAATCGGTCGACAGGCGCAAACGGTCGCCGCGGTAGTCCAGACCGAACGCCGCCAGAGTGAAGTGCGAGTTCTCCCCATCGACGGCCGACTCGCCGTCGCGCTGGGCAATGTTGGCGCGCACCCCGAAGCGATCGTCCTCGCCGAAGCGCCGCCCGAGGTCGAGGTGGACGCCCGTCTTGCTGTCGCTGGTGTAATCCAGCGTCACACGGCGCGTCGGCGTGTCTTCGGCGCGTTTGGACACGACGTTGATCGCCCCGCCCACGCCGCTGCCGCCGGGCGCCACGCCGTTGAGAAAGGCGTTGGCGCCCTTGAACACCTCGACCCGCTCGACCGCTTCGGCGGAAATGATCTGCCGCGGCAGTATCCCGTACAGCCCGTTGAAGGCGATGTCGTCGGAGTAGAGTTGAAATCCGCGGATCACGAAGACCTGCGAAAAGTTGCCGAAGCCGTAGGACTGGCGCACGGCCGGGTCGCTGGCGAGCACGTCGCCGAGGGTTTGCGCCTGGCGCTTCTCGATCAGTTCGGAGGTGTAGCTGGAGAAGCTGAACGGCACGTCCTGCATGTCCTGGTTGCCCAGGATGCCCATGCGCGCGCCGCGGGCTACCTGGCCGCCGGCGTAGGCTTCCGGCAGGCCGTCAGCGGCGGCCGAGCGCGCGGTAACGGTTGCAGTACCGAGTTCCAGGGCCGCGCCCTGCGGGTTGCGCACCAGGGTGATGGTGCCGTCGCCGGCGGCCTGGTAGCCCAGCCCGGAGCCTTGCAGCAGGCGCTGCAGGCCTTCGGCCACGGAGTAATCGCCCTGCAGGGGCTGCGCGGTGCTCAGGCCGTCGGTCATCTCGGCGCTGTAGAGCAGGCGGATGTCGGCCTGCTCGGCAAAGGCGGTGAGCGCGGATTCCAGGCTCTGCACGGGGACATCCAGCGGCACGGCCCAGGCGGCCGGCAAGGCGATGGCGAAATGAGCGACGAGAAGGGCGCGGGCGAGAGGATGGCGATGTGGCCGCATGGTTCGATTCCTGATCACTGCAAAGGACGATGCGAGAAATTCGCATTTGCAGGAGGAAGACGAAACGCCCTCTCTTTTCTGAACCTGGCACGCCACTTTTTTTCGCGCCCGCGAAAATCGGGACGCGTCCGGCTATCGGGCTGGGGCCTGCGCGCCGCTGGCGGAGACCAGCAGGAGGCCGGGAAGGCGGGTCAGCCTGACGGGCAGCGTCGCCTCGATGGCGTCGAAGACCGCCTGCGGCTGCTGCCGGGAGAACACTCCGGTGACCGCCAGCCGCCGGGCTTGATCGTCGAGGAACAGCACGCGGCCATCCTGGTAACGCGCGAGCTCGGCGAACACCTCTTCCAGCGGTTGCGACCTGAACACCAGCCGTCCGCGCTGCCAGGCCAGCGCCTGGCTGGCATCCAGCGGCCGGACCGCCTGCAGCACGCCGTGTTGCCAGAGCACCTGCTGCTGCGCGGTCACCGCCACCGCCGGCTGCCCGTCCTGGCTCGCCTCGACGCGCCCCTCGGTGACCGAGAGCAGCACCCGGTCGCCGCTGTAGTTGACGTCGAAGCGCGTGCCGGTGACGCGGATGCGCGCCGGCCCTGCCTGAATGATGAACGGATGCTCGGCATCCTTGGCGACCTGGAAATCCGCCTGCCCCTGATACAGCCGAACGCGGCGCTCGCCACCGTGCATGTCCCAGTCCAGCGCGGTATTGCCGTTGAGCATCAGGATCGAGCCATCCTCCAGCGCCACTTCACGCAGTTGCCCCGCACCCGTGTGGATGTCGGCGTACCAGCCGACCCAGTGTTCCTGCGGTAGCCACAGGGCGATCACCAGGCACGCGGCCGCTGCCAGCGGCGCGGCCCAACCCAGCCGCGAACGACGGCGTGGCGCGGGCAATGGCGCTGGGTCGACCACCACGGCGCTGCTGCCCAGTTCGCCGATCAGGCCCCACAGGCGCTGCGCGCGGTTCCAGGCCTCGGCATTCGCCGCCGACGCCTGGCGCCAGGCTTCCGCTTCGGCGCGCTGGGCGGCGCTGGCGCGGCCGGAGTTGAGCAGCACCAGCCATTCGCGGGCACGGGTGGCGGGCTCATTCATGACGGGTCATCCATGCGGCTCTGGCAGTACTCGAGGGCCCTCAGGATATAACGCCCGGCCATGCTTTCGGAGACGCCGAGGCGCTCGCCGATTTCGCGCTGGGTCAGCCCGTCGAGGCGATTCCACAGCAGGGCCTTGCGCACGTGCGGCGGCAGTTCCTGCAACAGCGCATGCAACTGCGCCAGTTGCTGGCTGCCGGAGGCGTAGCGTTCGGGTCCGGGAATGGGGCTTTCCAGTTGCTCGTCCATCGGCTCCTGCGGCGCGCGGGCGTCCAGCTGGCGGCGATGGTCGATGACCAGGTTTCGCGCGATGCGGTAGAGAAAGGCCCGCAGGTTACCGATCTCCCCCGGCTGGGCGCGACGGAAACGCAGCCAGGTTTCCTGCCGCAGGTCCGCCGCCAGTTCCGAGCAATTCAGCTGGCGCGTGAGAAAACGCAACAGCTCGCCGGCATGGCGCTGGAACTGGCCGTCGGGGGACGGGGAATCGGAGGGCGACGACACGTCGAACACTCGAGGCTCGGGAAGAGGCGGACCATATATTTATCGAGAATAATTTTCAAATGAAAACCGATGCAATGCGCAACCTCCCAGCCGCGTACCCGTTCGGAGGTCCGACCACGGATAAAACATCTAATTTATGGATGTTTTAGATCGATAGGAAAGGTCCGTGGCACGCCTGGACGGACCTCCGCAGAACCGCCCGCATTTGATCTAACCGTTTGTTTTATATAAATATAACTAGACAATTAAGCGCATCGATATACACCATCATACGGATCATCTTCTTTATCGAATCCGTCGCGCTAGCATGGGAACCGTACTCACTTACCGACTTCTTCCGAACACGAGGTGCACCATGAAAACTCAACTTCTCGCCAGCCTGATCGTCGCCGGCCTCTCCACCGCCGCTTTCGCCGCACAGCCTGCCGTCCAGAACCAAACCGCAGGTGTTGCCCCGGCCGCACAGGTCCTGGTCGCCGAACAGGACGCCGAACACAACCGTGCCTCGCTGATCGAAACCCGCTCCAACCGTGACCAGGTCGCCCAACAGGACGCCGAGCACAACCGTGCCTCGCTGATCGAAACCCCCTCCAACCGTGATCAGGTCGCGCAACAGGACGCCGAACACAACCGCGCCTCGCTGATCGAGAGCGGCTTCGACCAGGGAAATCTGGTGGCCCAGCAGGATGCCGAGCACAACCGCGCTTCCTGAGGACACCGCATGAGTCCGTTCAACCCCTGAGGGCGCCCCGCGAGGCGCCCTTGGTTCATCTGCACCCTCGCTAGCAGTCGGGCGGCCTGCCGAAACATCCGGTTACCTGCGTGCTACTCTGCGCCCCCGCTTCCGAGGCGACCCGCCGCATGTCCACCCACGCCAAGCTGCTCCTTCGCCATCAGCGTCCCTTCCTCGCCTTCTGGTTCGCCCGGGTGTTCACCTCCAGCGCCTTCCAGATGATCACCGTGGCCATCGGCTGGCACATCTACGGGCTGACCGGCAATGTCCTCGACCTGGGTCTGGTCGGGCTCTTCGAGTTCATGCCGCGCGTGCTGTTCATGCTGCACACCGGGCACGTCGCCGACCGTTACGACCGGCGCAAGGTCGCCGCGCTGTGCCAGACGCTGCAAGGGCTGACCGCCCTCGCGCTGGTGATAGGCAGCGCCACCGACAGCGTCACCCGCGAGATGATCTTTGCCATCGCCTTCCTCTTCGGCACCGCCCGCGCCTTCGAGATGCCGACCACCCAGGCGCTGCTGCCGAACATCATCCCGCCCGCGCTGTTCCCGGCGGCGGTGGCGGCGTCCGGCTCGGCGATGCAGGCGGCGACCATCATCGCGCCAGCGCTGGGCGGCCTGCTGTTCGCCTTCGGCTCGATCTGGGTCTACGGCCCGGCCGTGCTGCTCTATGGCGTCGCCGTGGCGCTGATGCTGCAACTGCCGGCGCGCCAGCAACCGATGAAACAGGAGAAGGCCACCCTGCATTCGCTGCTGGCCGGCATTCGCTTCATCCGCAGCCGTCGCGACGTGCTCGGCGCGATCTCCCTGGACCTGTTTGCCGTGCTGCTCGGCGGCGCCACCGCGCTGTTGCCGGTGTTCGCCCGCGACATCCTGTTCACCGGTCCCTGGGGCCTCGGCCTGTTGCGCTCGGCGCCGGCGGTGGGTGCGCTGCTGATGTCGTTCTGGCTGGCGCGTTTTCCGGTCGAGCGCCATGTCGGCCGGGTGATGTTCACCTCGGTCGGCCTGTTCGGCGTGGCCACCATCGCCTTCGGCCTTTCAACCTCGTTCTGGTTCTCGCTGGCGGTGCTTGCCGTACTCGGCGCCGCGGACATGATCAGCGTGGTGATCCGCAGCACCTTCGTGCAGATGGAGACGCCTGACGAGATGCGCGGCCGGGTCAGCGCGGTGAACGGCCTGTTCATCGGTGCCTCGAACCAGCTCGGCGAATTCGAATCCGGCCTCACTGCGCACTGGTTCGGCACCGTCCAGGCGGTGGTGCTCGGCGGCGTCGGCACGCTGCTGGTGACCGGCGCCTGGATCAAGCTGTTCCCGACCCTCGCCAACCGCGACCGGTTGCGCGAGCCAAAAGCCGAGGAGCACCTACAGGCCGGCTCGCCCCCAAACCCGTAGGGTGCGCCGCGCTCACCAGATACCCCGAACGGTGCGCATGGCGCACCCTACGCAGAACGGTCATCCGTAGGGCGGGGGCAATCCGCGAGGCCAATGCCCGTCGAACACCGAGCCGCGGGTTTCACTCGCCCTACCAAAGCGCATCACAGCCGCCGTGAACCCGTAGGGTGCGCCGCGCGCGCCACACGCCCCGCATGGTGCGCATGGCGCACCCTACGCATAGCGGTCTCACGCTTCACCGATCCACCGGGCGCTGTCAGGCAAACACCTTCACCACGCTAACGACTGCCCTACAACAGCTTGTCCAGCGTGATCGGCAGCTCGCGGATGCGTTTGCCGGTGGCGTGGTAGATGGCGTTGGCCACCGCCGAGGCGACGCCGACGATGCCGATTTCGCCAACACCTTTCGAGCCGAGCGCGTTGACCACGTCGTCGTTCTCCTCAACGAAGATCACCTCGATATCGTGGATGTCGGCGTTCACCGGGATGTGGTACTCGGCGAGGCTGTGATTCATGTAGCGCCCCAGGTTGTGGTCGATCTGGGTTTCCTCCTGCAGCGCCATGCCGATGCCCCAGACCACGCCCCCGAGAATCTGGTTGCGCGCCATCTTCGGGTTGACCACGCGGCCGGCGGCGATGGCGCTGACCACCCGGCTGACCTGAATGCTGCCCAGCGCCTCGTCCACCTTCACCTCGACGAACACCGCCGAGTGCGTCGCGGTGGCGAACTTGTCGCGTTTCTCATCGGGCTTGGCGTCGGCCTGGGCTTCCAGCGGGCCGCTGGCAGCGAGCACCTCGGCGATGGCCAGGGCAGTGCCAGGCGACTCGCGCAGGCGCAGCTGGCCGTCGACGAACTCGACCTGCTCCAGCGCCAGCCCTTCGAACGGCGATTGCGGCAGGCGCTGCGCCACCTCGAAGAGCTTGCCCTGCAGGGCTGCGCAGGCCTGCTGCACGGCGGTGCCCACCGAGGAGACGGTGAACGAGCCGCCCTGCAACGGCGCGGTGGGCAGGCCCGAATCGCCGAGCTTGAACTCCACCTGCCCAACCGGCAGGCCCATCGCGGCGGCGGCGATCTGCGTCATCACCGTGTAGGTGCCGGTGCCGATATCGGTGGTGGCGCTGCTCACCGTCAGTTTGCCGTCGGCGGCCAACGCGGCCTTGGCGCTAGCCGGGTTCTGCATCGCCTCCCAGACGCCGGTCGCCATGCCCCAGCCGACCAGTTGGTGGCCGTCGCGCATGCTGCGCGGCTCCATCGAGCGCCGGTCCCAGCCGAAGCGCTCGGCGCCCTGCGCGTAGCAGGCGCGCAGCTCCTTGCTGGAGTAAGGCTTGCCCTCGTTCTGATTGGTGTCAGCGAAATTCAGCAGGCGCAGTTGCAACGGATCGATGGCGGCCGCGCAGGCCAGCTCGTCCATCGCGCATTCCAGGGCGAACACGCCCTCGGTGGCGCCCGGCGCGCGCATGTCCAGCGGGGTGAACACGTCCAGCGGGACCATCTGGTAGCCCAGCCGCACGTTGTCGCAGTGATAAAGCATGCCGGACCACTCCACCACGTGCTCGGTGAAGTCCTCGAAGCGCGAAGTCTGGGCGAAGGCATCGTGGGTGATCGCCTGCAGCGTGCCGTTGGCCGTGCACGCCAGGCGCAGGCGCTGCAACATCCGCGGGCGATAGCCGAAGGTGAACATCTGCTGGCGGGTCAGCGTCACCCGCACCGAGCGCTTCAGCACCAGCGCCGCCATCACCGCCAGCGGCAACTGGTACTGCGGGCGGAGGCCGGAGCCGAAGGCGCCGCCGACGAAGGGCGCGAGGATGCGTACCTTTTCCTTGTCCAGCAGGAATACGTGCTGCACGTACTGCTGGCTATTCTGCGGTCCCTGGGTCTTGTCGTAGATGAGCAGGCTGCCGTCGTCCTGATAGAGCACCGTCGAGGCATGCGGCTCCATCGGGTTGTGGTGCTCGATGGGCAGCGCGTACTCCAGCTCGATGCTCAATGCGGCGCCGAGCAGCGCGGCCTCGGCGTCACCGCGCGGTTCGGGCAGCTCGGCCGGGGCCGCGTGAGACTGGTCGAGGGCCGCAACCAGATCGGTCTGGTGCGCCTCGGCGGCGTACTCGATGGTCACCAGCGAGGCGGCATGCCGGGCGATCTCCAGGTTGTCGGCCACCACCAGCGCCAGCGGCTGGCCGCTGTAGAGCACGCGGTCGTTGAACAGCGGGCGGAAGGCCGAACCCTCGGCGGAGTCCATGTCCTCGTAGCTGTCGTCGTCGGCCGCCAGGCGCGGGCGGTTCAGGTGGGTCAGCACCAGCTGTACGCCGGGAACCGCCTCGGCGGCGGCGCCGTCGATGGACAGCACGCGGCCGCGGGCGATGGTGCTCGATACCACGCTGCCGTAAAGCAGCCCGGTCTCGCTGAACTCCCCGGCATAACGCGCCTGACCGGTGACCTTCAGCGGGCCGTCGACGCGGTCCAGTGGCCGACCGAGCGGCGACGAATCCGGTTGGGCGTGGGCGTTCATGGGCGGCCTCCCTGATGCTGGATGGAATGGGCGGCATCGCCCAGTGCGCGGACGATGGCGCGGCGTGCCAGTTCGATCTTGAAGCCGTTGTGCGCCAGCGGACGGGCACCTTCGAGCAGCAGATCGGCGGCGAGGGCGAAGGCTTCGTCGCTGGCCGGCTTGCCGATCAGCACCTCCTCGGCCTCCTGCCTGCGCCACGGCTTGTGGGCCACGCCGCCGAGGGCGAGGCGCGCCGCGCGGATGCTGCCGCCGTCCAGCTGAAGCGCCGCGGCGACGGACACCAGGGCGAAAGCGTAGGAGGCGCGGTCGCGAACCTTCAGGTAGCGGCTGTGCGCGGCGAAGCCTTCGGGCGGCAGTTCGATGGCGAGGATCAGCTCGTCGTCGGCCAGCACGTTGTCGCGTTCCGGCGCGTCACCGGGCAGGCGATGGAAGTCGGCGAAATCGATGTGCCGCTCGCCCCGCGGTCCCGCGACGATCACCACCGCCTCCAGCGCGGCCAGCGCCACGCACATGTCCGACGGGTTCACCGCCACGCAGTCGTCGCTGGCACCGAGGACCGCGTGGATGCGGTTGAGCCCGTCCTTCGCCGGGCAGCCACTGCCGGGCTCGCGCTTGTTGCACGGCACGCCGGCATCGTAGAAGTAGTAGCAACGGGTGCGCTGCAACAGATTGCCGCCCGTGCTGGCCATGTTGCGCAGTTGCGGCGAAGCGCCGGCGAGGATTGCCTGGGCCAGCAGCGGGTAGCGCTGCTCGATGCGCGCGTCCCAGGCCAGGTCGGCGTTGCTCACCAGCGCACCGATGCGCAGGCCGCCGCTGGCGGTGGCGTCGATACCGCGCAGCGGCAGGCCGTTGATGTCGATCAGCCGTTCGGGGCGGGTGACGTTTTCCTTCATCAGGTCGAGCAGGTTGGTGCCGCCGGCGATGAAGCGCGCGTTCGGCCCGGCGAGGCGCAGCGCCTCGTCCACCGCGGCCGGCTTGCTGTAGGCGAAGGGATTCATGCGCCGCCCTCCCCTCGCGTGGCCGGCAACGCCTCCTCGATGGCATCGAGGATGTTGTTGTAGGCGCCGCAGCGACAGAGGTTGCCGCTCATCAGCTCGCTGATCTCGTCGCGGCTCTGCGCACGCCCTTCGCGGGCCAGGCCGACCGCCGAGCAGATCTGCCCGGGCGTGCAGTAGCCGCACTGGAAGGCGTCGTGCTTGACGAAGGCCTCCTGCAACGGATGCAGCTGGTCGCCGTTGGCGAGGCCTTCGACGGTGGTCAGCTCACGGCCGTCGAGCATCACCGCCAGGGTCAGGCAGGCGTTCACCCGCTTGCCGTCCAGCAGCACGGTGCAGGCGCCGCACTGGCCGTGGTCGCAGCCTTTCTTGCTGCCGGTCAGGTCGAGCTGTTCGCGCAGCAGGTCGAGCACGGTGGTCCAGGGCAGCACGTCGAGCTGACGCGGCTGGCCATTGAGAACGAGGGAAATCGAATGGGCGGCAGGATCGCTGCGGCCCTCGCGAAGGGAGGTGGCGCTCATGGGTGCCTCACGGTCTGGTCTGCATTCGCGCCCGGCGGCGGGCACTCGCTGCGCGGTGTTCCGCGTCTAGGAGGTACGACGCAGCCAGGTCCGGAAATGTTCAGCGCAGGCGAGGAGCGGTATCGATCCGGCGGGCTCACGCAACGCCATGCGCCGGTGCGCGTGGCGCACCCTACGAAATCACCCTGTCCTCACCCGCAGGATGCGCCGCACGTACCACACAGGCGCACGCCCCCACACGAAACGCCTCCGCAACCGCCGTAGGGTGCGCCATGCGCACCACATGGGCTGCGCGAGGGGCCACAGCCTCGTAGGCTGGGCTTTCGCCCCACGACACGTCGATGCCCCAGGTGGGCGTTCTGGTGGGCTTAAGCCCACCCTACCTGGGACCGTGGGGAGGCTGGAGCCCGCCCTAGGCGAGCCGGTCGCCGGGGCGGTCGATGTCGCGCAGGACGGCGGGATCGTCCAGGGCCAGGCGCTGCACCGCGTCGCCCTGGAACAGCGTCTGCGCGCCGCGTTCGCCGTCCAATGCCAGCAGTTGCTCGCGATGGGCGCTGCCGATGCCACGCGGATGGCCGAGCTGGTTCTGGTAGACCGGCGCGACCAGGCCCTGCGGACGGATCGCCTCCGCCACCGCCAGCAGCGTGTCGCGCCGCACGTAGGGCATGTCGCCGAGCGCCACCAGCCAGCCCTGCTCGGCCGGATGCGCGCGCACCGCCTGCGCCAGGCTGTGGCCGAGGCCATTGGTTTCCACCATCAGCAGGCTGCAGGGCTGCCCGCGCAGGCGCTCGATCAGCGCGGCGTTGTCGGCGCGAACCACCACCACCAGCTCCTCGGCGACACCTTGCAGGGTGTGCAGCGCGGCCAGCAGCACCGGCATGGAATGCGGATCGCTTGCCCGGCTCGGCGCCAGCAGCTTGTCGCTGTCGCTCTGCGCGCGATAGCGGCTGCCCACGCCGGCGGCGAGCAGCAGGGCACGAACGCCACCTCGCATCAGGCGGACTTCAGTCGCGCCGCGTCAGCCCGAGCCGCGCCAGTCCCCGCGCCAGTCCCCGCAGCCTCAGCCCCCGCCGCATCCAGCCCGGTCTGACGACCTGGCTGGGCGACCTGCGCGCCGTTCTTCAGGGCGACGATCTCGGCCATCAGCGACAGGGCGATTTCCGCTGGCGTGCGGCTGCCGATGGGCAGGCCGATCGGGCCGTGCAGGCGGCCGACGTCGGCGGCGTCGAGACCCAGGGAAATCAGCCGCTGCTTGCGTTTGTCGTTGTTCGCCCGCGATCCCAGCGCGCCGACGTAGAACGCCTCGGAGCCGAGCGCGGTGAGCAGCGCCATGTCGTCCAGACGCGGGTCGTGGGTCAGCGCGACGATGGCGGTGTGCGCATCCGGCTGGGCGGCGAGCACGGCGTCGTCGGGCATGCCGGGCAGGAAGCGCACCCGCTCCAGCGGCCAGTCATGGGCATAGGCCTCGCGCGGGTCGCAGATCAGCACCTCGAAACCCAGCGTGTGCGCCAGATCGGCGACGTAGCGCGACAGCTGTCCGGCGCCGATCAACAGCAGCCGCCAGGCCGGGCCGAAGGGCGCGATCAGGCATTCGCCGTCGAAGTGCAGCGCCTGCTCGCGGCCGATCGGTGCCAGGGTCACGGCGCCACTGCGCAGCTGCAGATGCCGGGCGACGCGCTCGTGGGCCTCGCAGCGCTGCAGCAGCTCGTCGATCCAGCCGGCGTCGCGCAGCGGCTCCTGGACCAGCCGCAGGGTGCCGCCGCAGGGCAGGCCGAAACGCGCCGACTCCTCCTTCGTCACGCCATAGGTGATCAGCGCGCAGCGCGCCTGTTCGTCGACCCGCAGCGGCAGGCGCGCCAGCAGGTCGTCCTCGATGCAGCCGCCGGACACCGAACCCTCGACCCGTCCGTCGCCGCGCAGGGCGAGCAGCGACCCCACCGGGCGCGGCGCGCTGCCCCAGGTTTCCACCACGCTGTAGAGCACCACGTCATGGCCTTCGCGGAGCCAGTCGCGGGCGCGCCGCAGTACCGTCAGATCGACGCCATCCATTCGTTTCGCCTCATCATTCACTCGATACCGATCGGAGCGCCGGCCTGTCTTCAATGACCCGCCGGGGCGCACGCGAGTTCGACCAGGGCGCTCAGCGCAGCAGCATCACCTCGCCGACCTTGCGCCGCGCCGCCCTGCCGGCCAGGCGCTCTACCAGGGTCAGGGCGAACTCCAGCGCCGCCGCCGGGCCCTGGGCCGTGGTCAGATTGCCGTCGACCACCACCGCCTGGTCGACGAACACGCAGCCGGACAGCCGATCGCTGAACGCGGGGTAGCAGGTCATCCGCCGCCCCTTGAGCACGCCGAAGGGTTGCAGCGCGAGGGCCGGCGCCGCGCAGATCGCGGCGAACTCGAGGCCGGCGGCGGCCTGCTGGCGGACCCGCTCGGCCAGCGGCAGGTGCGCGCCGAGTCGCTCCGCGCCCACCGCGCCGCCGGGCAGCACCAGCAGGTCGAAATCCTGCGCCAGCACATCGAGCAGCATCGCATCGGCGGTCAGCCGGCTGCCGCGCGCGCAGGTGAACATCCGCCGCGCCTCCACGCTGGCCATCACCACTTCGATCTCGGCGCGGCGCAGCACGTCGAGGACGGTTACGGTTTCCAGGTCTTCCACGCCGTCGGCGACGGCCAGCAGGGCTCGGGGCATAGGCACCTCCAGAAGTCGAGGGGGCGAGGGTACCGCGTTCCCCCGGCGCACTGCGCGGGTTTGCGCGCGACGCGCCCGACGCGGCGTTCGGCGGGCTCGCCAGGCCGATCCACGGGCGGTAATTTCGGCTACCGTTTTGCTATGATTCGCGCCGTTTTGCTGACCGACCGGGCAACTTCCCGAGGCCGCCGAACCCATCGCGGCGCCCACGCACCGCATCCACGAGCATCAAGCGCGCCTGCAGAGCGCGTCGGGAGATCGCCATGCTGGAACGACTCTTTCAACTCAAGGCACACAACACCACGGTGCGCACGGAGATCCTCGCCGGGGTCACCACCTTCCTAACGATGGCCTACATCCTCTTCGTCAACCCGAGCATCCTCGGCGAGACGGGCATGGACAAGGGCGCGATCTTCGTCGCCACCTGCCTGGCCGCGGCCATCGGCTCGGCGATCATGGGCCTGATCGCCAACTACCCGATCGCGCTGGCGCCTGGCATGGGCCTGAACGCCTTCTTCACCTACACCGTGGTGCTGCACATGGGCCACACCTGGCAGGTGGCGCTCGGCGCGGTGTTCCTCTCGGCCTGCATGTTCTTCCTGCTCTCGATCTTCCGAATCCGCGAATGGATCATCAACAGCATCCCGCTGGAACTGCGCTCGGCGATCGCCGCCGGCATCGGCCTGTTCCTCGCTCTGATCGGCCTGAAGGAAGCCGGCATCGTCGTCGCCAACCCGGCCACGCTGGTGGGCATGGGCGACCTGGCGAAGCCGGAAGCGGTGCTGGCGATCCTTGGCTTCTTCCTGATCGTCGCCCTGGAGGCACGCAAGGTGACCGGCGCGGTGCTGATCGGCATCCTCGTCACCACCGCGGCCGGTATCGCCCTGGGCGTCTCGAGCTTCGGTGGCTTCGTCTCGATGCCGCCGTCGCTGGCGCCGACCTTCCTGCAACTGGACATCCGCGGTGCGCTGGACATCGGCCTGGTCAGCGTGATCTTCGCCTTCCTCTTCGTCGACCTGTTCGACAACTCCGGCACGCTGATCGCGGTGGCGAAGAAGGCCGGCCTGATGCGCAAGGACGGCTACATGCCGAAGATGGGCCGCGCGCTGATCGCCGACAGCAGCGCGGCGATGGTCGGCTCACTGCTCGGCACCTCGACCACCACCAGCTACATCGAGTCCGGCGCCCGCGGGCGCGCCCGCGGGGGGGCGCCGGGGGCGCCGGGGGGTGTAGAACAAGACGCGC
>NZ_JASCPA010000065.1:0-24299 GCF_029959715.1 Pseudomonas sp. PS02288
GCGGGAAGTTCCACGGGATGATCTGCCCGACCACGCCCAGCGGCTCGTGGAAGTGGTAGGCCGCGGTGTGCTCGTTGATCTCCGCGGCGCTGCCTTCCTGGGCGCGGATGCAGCCGGCGTAGTAGCGGAAGTGGTCGGCGGACAGCGGCACGTCGGCGTTCAGCGTCTCGCGCACGGCCTTGCCGTTGTCCCAGGTTTCGGCGACGGCGAGCAGCTCGAGGTTGGCTTCGATGCGGTCGGCGATCTTCAGCAGGATCAGCGAACGGTCCTGCACCGAGGTCTTGCCCCAGGCATCCGCGGCGGCGTGCGCGGCGTCCAGCGCCTTGTCGATGTCGGCGGCCGAGGAGCGCGGAAACTCGCCGATCACCGAGCCGTTCACCGGCGAGGTGTTGGTGAAGTACTGGCCGTCCACCGGCGGCACGAACTCGCCACCGATGTAGTTGCCGTAGCGCGGTTTGAGGGTGAGGACGGAGCCGGCGGCGTTGGGCTGGGCGTAGATCATCTGGAAAGCCTCTCTTGTCTGTGCCTGACCGCAGGCATGGGTCAGGTGATGGACCGATGGTAGAGAGCCGCCGCCCTCGCCCGAAATGCGTCGAAGGCACAGGATGACGTCCTCATTTGGTAGTAGGGCCGTCGCTGACCGTAGGGTGCGCCGCGCGCACCACTGGGCCGTTCTAGCGCGGCCAGACGTCGCGATAGAAGGTGCCATCGGCCTCCTCCCAGCGCAGCCGCAACGCAGCGTCGCGCGCCGGCAGCACGATGCGCACGAGCGGATTCGCCGCCAGTCCCTCGAACGGCTGCAGCACCAGCAGCTCGCCGACGTCGTCGGTGAGGCGGAATTCGCGCAGCAGCCGGCGCGCCAGCATCTGTCCGTCAGGCCCCGGCCGGCGCCCGGTTTCCATCGGATGACGCAGCAGCGCGCGCAGCTCCAGTGCGTCGCCGCGCTCGCCCCATACCCTGAACTCGCCGAGCCCGGCCAGCGGATCGCCATTCGGCGCCTGTGCGCAACTGCTGGCATAGACGCTCACCTCGCGGCGCCACAGCCAGCGGCGCCCGTCGCCATCGCGCGCGGCGATGATCAGCGCCTGGCTGGCCGGCAGGCGCACCCGCGTGCTCAGGCGCAGCGGCTCCTGCCAGCGCGTCACGCGCACGCGGGCGACGCGCGGATCGTCCTCGCCGCCGCGCAGGATCAGCAGCTCCAGCGGCGCCTTGGCGCCGTGCAGTTGCAGGTCGACGGGCACGAAGGCGCCGTCCTCGACGCCCTGCGCCACCGTCACCTCCAGGCCCTCGCTGCGCAGCGGCCGATCACCGAGAAACGCCGCCAGCAGCGCCTCCGCCTCGTTCGCCTGCACCGGCAGCGCGAGGCAGACGAGCAGCCCCAGCCAGGCCCTCACGCCCTGCCCCAGGCGTCCGCGCAGATGGCGTTGTACCAGGCCAGCGACTCCTGCGCCTCGCGGGCACGCAGGCCGGGTGGTGCCTGCAACGGGCTCAGCGTCTGGCTCCCCGGCACCTCGGCGATATGCCCGTCGGCGACCTGGTAGCGCGCGCCGATGGACACCGCATTGCCCGGCGCCAGCGCGCTGTAGCAGGTGTTCTGCCAGTAGGCCTCGGGCGTCGGCTGGCCGGCGAGATCGGCCAGCAGTGCGGCGACGGCGACCTTCGCCTGGGCGTTGGCGCAGTAGGCGGACTTGGGCATCGGCGCGGCGATGGCGGCGTCGCCGACCACGTAGACGAACGGATCGCCGCGCGCCTGGAAGCTGCGCGGGTCGACCGGCACCCAGCCGCTGGCGTCGGTCAGGCCGCTGCGCTCGGCCAACGCGCCGGCGCGCTGCGGCGGGATCAGGTTGATCACCGCGGCGCGGTGCAGGCTGCCGAACTCGGTACGCACCTCGCGCCGCGCGGCGTCGATGCGCATCACCCGGCCATCGGCGGCGCGCCCGACCCATTCGATGCGCTCGCCGTAGAGCTGTTTCCAGCCGGCCTGGAACAGCGCCTGCTTGGAGAAGCCGTCCTTGCCATCGAGGATCAGCAGCTTGGAGCGCGGCTTGTGTTTCGCCAGGTAGTCGGCGATCAGGCTGGCGCGCTCGTAAGGCCCCGGCGGGCATCGATAGGGATTGTCCGGCACGCTGATCAGCACCAGGCCGCCGTCGTCCATGGCCTGCAACTGGCGGCGCAGCAGGCTCGTCTGCGCACCGGCCTGCCAGGCGTGCGGTGCATGCTCGGCGGCCGCGCGGTCGTAGCCTTCGACGGCGTTCCAGCGCATGTCGATGCCCGGCGCCAGCAGCAGGCGGTCATAGCTCAGCTCGCGGCCGTCGACCAGGCGCAGGCGGCGCGCCGGCGCATCGATGGCCTGGACTTCAACGCGCAGGTGGTTGACCCGGCAGTCGCGCACCAGCCGCCGGTAGGAATGCTCGATCTCGCCGATGCCACGCAGCCCGGCGATCACGTAGTTGCTGAACGGACAGGTGTGGAAGCTCGTCTTGGGTTCGAGCAGCAGCACCTCCAGCTCCGGCGCCGCCTGTTTCAGATGGCGCGCCGCGGTCGCGCCGGCGAAGCCACCGCCGACCACGACCACCCGTGCGCCGGCGACCTCGGCGCGCGCCATGGAAGACAGCCAGGGCAATGCGGCCAGGGCGGCGAGCGCCCGCCGACGACTCAGCGATGGGTGGAACATGGGCACCTCTCCAGCGCCGTAACGACGCGGCGCAGCCTACGATGCGCAGCCATCCCGCGCCGCGCCATGCGCCCTTGGTGGCAGTGGCCTGCGACTTTCGCAGCAGGATGAGCCGTAGGGTGCGCCGTGCGCACCGCGGACATCGCACATCGCCGGGCGTGGCGCCCCCTCGGCATCCGGGAACGCAACGGTGCGCGCGGCGCACCCTACGGTTGGCACCGGCGAAGGCCTGACGCGCGTAGGGTGCGCCATGCGCACCGCGAACGTCGCGACATCGGCGGGCGTGGCGCCCCCTCGGCATTCGGGAATGGAACGGTGCGCGCGGCGCACCCTACTGGGAAGAGGAGACCGTAGGGTGCGCCATGCGCACCGGAAGCAGAATGAAAAAGGCCGGCGAATGCCGGCCTTTCTCGTGTCGCTTTCGGTCAGTGCTTGGCGACCAGGTCCTTCGGCAGCTTGAAGGTCCAGATCATCCCGCCCTGGTCGAGGTCCTTGATGCGCTTGGCCACCTCACCGCCCCACAGCGGCACCGCGCCGCCCCAGCCGGAGACCACGGTGACGTACTGCTCGCCGTCCATTTCCCAGGTGACGGGCGAGGCGATCACGCCCGAGCCGGTGTTGAACTCGTAGAGTTTCTTGCCGGTCTTGGCATCGAAGGCCATCAGGAAGCCTTCCGGGTTGCCGGTGAACACCAGGTTGCCCTTGGTCGCCAGCACCCCGCCCCACAGCGGCGCGTAGTTCTTGTAGCGCCAGACTTCCTTGCCGGTCTTCGGATCGATGGCGCGCAGCACGCCGATGTAGTCCTCGTTCAGCGGCTTGATGGTGAAGCCGGCGCCGAGGTAGGCCGCGCCCTTCTTGTAGGCGACGCCTTCGTTCCACATGTCCATGCCCCACTCGTTGGACGGCACGTAGAACAGACCGGTGTCCTGGCTGTAGGCCATCGGCATCCAGTTCTTGCCGCCGAGGAAGGACGGCGCGACGAACACCGAGGTGCCCTTCTTCGCGTCACCCGGTGCGCCCGGACGGTGGGCGTCGTCGTAGATCGGACGGCCGTCCTTGTCCAGGCCCTTGGCCCAGGTGACCTTGTCGACGAAGGGGAAGCCGCGGATGAACTTGCCGTTGGTGCGATCGAGCACGTAGAAGAAGCCGTTGCGGTCGGCGGTAGCGGCGGCCTTGATGGTCTTGCCGCCGTCCTGGTAGTCGAACGACACCAGTTCGTTGACGCCGTCATAGTCCCAGCCGTCGTGCGGCGTGGTCTGGAAGTGCCACTTGATCGAGCCGTCCTCCGGGTTCAGCGCCAGCCGCGAGGAGGAGAACAGGTTGTCGCCGGGGCGCAGGTGCGAGTTCCACGGCGACGGGTTGCCGGTGCCGAAGAACAGCGAGTCGGTGGTCGGGTCGTAGAAGCCGCCCAGCCAGGGCGCCGCGCCGCCGGTCTTCCACAGGTCGCCGGGCCAGGTCTTGCCGGCTTCGCCGCCGGAAATACCGTTCTCCACCGGCTTGCCGTCCTTGTAGACGTAGCCCATGTGGCCTTCGACGGTGGGACGTGTCCAGAGCAGTTCGCCATTGCTCGGGTCGTAGGCTTCGATCTTGCCGACCACGCCGAACTCGCCGCCGGCCACGCCGGTGATCAGCTTGCCCTTGGCCACCAGCGGCGCCGCGGAGATCGAGTAGCCCGCCTTGTAGTCGGCCACGGTCTTCTTCCACACCACCTTGCCGGTGTCCTTGTTCAGCGCGACCAGCTTGGCGTCGAGGGTGCCGAAGATCACCAGGTCACCGTACAGCGCCACGCCGCGGTTGATCACGTCGCAGCACGGCATGATGCCGTCGGGCAGGCGTGCGTCATACTGCCAGAGCTTCTTGCCGGTGCGCGCGTCGGCGGCGAACACCCGCGAGTAGGAGGCGGTGACGTACATCACGCCGTCCTTGATCATCGGCTGCGCCTGCTGGCCGCGCTGCTTCTCGCCGCCGAACGACAGCGCCCACACCGGCCGCAGCTCCTTGACGTTATCCGTATTCAGCGTGTCCAGCGTGCTGTAGCGCTGGCCCTGCTGGTTGAGGCCGTTGACCACGATCTGGTCGGTGCGCTTGCCGCTATCGCTGATGTCCTGGTCGGTGACGCCGGCCAGGGCCGACAGGCTGGCGAAGGTGATGGCGGCGAACAGCGCCGTGCGGACGAAAGGCTGGGTGAAACCGGTGGGGTTCATTGCGGCTACCTCTGCGGGCTGGTTTTTGTCGTCGGGAAATTTTCCCGGTACTGCCGCGAATTCTTGGTTCGCACCGCTTCGCCAACAATTGGCAGCACGGCGGAGATAGGTAGTTCCTTGGTAGCAATACCGCCCCGAAGGCGCATTCCCGCCCGCGGCCGCGCTCAGCGCCGCTCCGGCAGGAAGTCGCGCAGGCCGACGTAGGGTTTCGCCAGGGGGTACGCCAGGTCGCCGCGCTTGCTGGTGCGCAGGTTGAGCGCGCCGAGCAGCTCGACGATGTTCAACGCCGCGCCAACCCCGTCGATCACCGGCACGCCGAGGTCCTCCTGCAGCGACTCGGCCAGCGCCGCCATGCCGGCGCAGCCCAGCACGATGGCGCCCGAGCCGTCCGTGCGCAGGGCGTCCACGCAGGCGCCGCGCAGCGCCCGGTAGAGCGCCTCGGGGTCGGCCTCGAGGTCGAGCACGGCGATCTCCAGCGCATGGATGCCGCGGCACTGGTCGCGAAAGCCATAGCGCTCGACCAGGTGCCGCGCGATGACGCAGGTGCGCTCCAGGGTGGTGACGACGCTGAACCCGGTGGCCAGCCAGGTGGCGACGTGCATGGCTGCCTCGGCGATGCCGATCACCGGCTGCCGGGCGATCTCCCGCGCGGCGAGCAGGCCGGGGTCGCCGAAGCAGGCGATGACGTGGCCGTCCACGCCGAGGGCGTCGCCCTCGCCCACCGCCCTCAGCACGCCGGGCACGCTCATCGCCTCGTCGTAATGGCCCTCGATGGACGCCGGCCCGGCGCTGTTGGTGATCCCCAGGAGGCGGGTATCGGCACGTACCCGCGCCTGCGCGCCGAGCACCAGCCGCTCGGTCATCGCCGCCGTGGTGTTGGGGTTGATCAACTGGATCGTCATGCCCATTGCTCAACCCTCGCCCAGGTAGCGGCTGAAGCCGACGTCACGCGCCTGGGCCTGCTGGTACATGGCGTCGTAATAGGGCTTCAGGCGCTCGGCGCTGGCATCGCAGGCGTGATACTGTCGGCGGATCGACTCGGTCAGCTCGCGGACCTGGCGGCGCACGTCGCCGGCATCGATGCCCTGGAACGCGCCGTTGGCGTAGACCAGCCTGCCGTTGACCAGCGTGTAGCGCAGCGAACGGCCATCCTCGCTGTACACCAGTTGCCGGGCCAGGTCGTTGAGCGGGGTGAAGCTCCAGCTGTCCATGTCCAGCAGGATGATGTCGGCCAGGCAGCCGGGCGCCAGCTGGCCGAGCTCCGCGGTGCGGTTGAGTGCGCGCGCGCCACCCCGGGTCAGGCTGTGAAGCACTTCGTCGGCGGTCGGCCACTGGCGGTAGTCCGGCGAGCCGAGCGTGTGCAGCAGTGCGGCGGTCTTGCCGACGAACCACAGGTTCACGCTGTCGTCGGTGCAGAGCTCGTCGCTGCCCAGGGCGATCGGCACACCGGCGTCGCGCAGCTTGCGGAACGGCATCACGCCGCTGCCCAGGCGCAGGTTGCACACCGGGTTGTGCGCCACCACGCAGCCGGCGGCGGCGAGCAGCGAGATGTCGGCGTCGTCGGTCCATATCGCATGGATGATCTGGCAGAGCGGATCGAGGATGTTCTGGTCCGCCAGATAGCGCACCAGCGACTTGCCGTACTTCTCCTCGCCCAGCACCCGCTGCAACTTGGTTTCCAGCACGTGGATGTTGAACGGCAGGCCGTGCCGGCGGCTCAGCGCGCCGAGTGCCTGCAGGTAGTCCGCCGTCACCCGCTGCGGCGCCGAGCAGGACACCGCGGCGCCCAGGCGTCCGTCTTCGGCGCCGTGCCAGCGCTGCAGCAAATAGTCGTAGAGCGCCAGCAGCTCCTCGCTGCTCTGCAGCGGCGCCTCGCGCATTTCCTCGCGCACCGCGGCCGGCAGCAGCGCTTCGAGGAAGGGAAACTTCTCGTACTCGACGACGTTCGGCTGATCGATCGCGACGCTGGCGCGGATGCCGGCGTCGCGGTAGGCGCGCATCACCGCATCGATGCTGCCGCGGCTGGCGACCGGCACGTGATAGGCGTCGTCGTGTACCGCGGTGATGCCGAGTTCGAGCATCTCCAGCGCGGCGACCAGCGTGCGCAGGTAGACCCAGTGGTCGGCCTCGGCGCTGTCGACCAGCGGCGGCACCTCGTAGAGCATGAACAGCTCCAGCGGCAGCCCCGGCAATTGCCCGCGCATGAAGTTGCCCGGCGAATGGAAGTGCGCGTTGATCAATCCGGGCATCGCCAGCAGGCCGCGGGCGTCGATGACCTGCGCATCGGCCGGCGCCTGTGCGCGCAGATCCGCGCCGATGGCCTCGATGCGCGTTCCACGGACGAGGATGTCGGCCTGCTCGTACTGATTGCCTGCATCGTCCAGGCACAGCAAACGGGCGCCCTGGATGAGGACGGTATGTTCTGACATGAAAACCTCTGGAGGTGAATTCGGGCGACGGCGCCGCATCCGCTCGCCAGCGTCCGTCCGCCGCCGCGGGGGCAGGCTCCCGCCCCGACGGTGTGCGGACGCAGGCCCGGCTAGAAGTGCACCGATTCCTGCTCGGCGAAGGCGCGGTTGACCTCGTCGGCCATCAGGTCCGCGAGATGGTCCTGCAGTTGGTGAAACGCCGGATCGCGGGGATTCCGCGGCCTTGGCAGCTCGACCTTGATCTGCGTCTTGATGCGCCCGGGCCGCGAGGTGAAGACGAGGATGTTGTCCGCCAGGCCGATCGCCTCCTCGATGGAGTGGGTGACCAGCAGGATCGACGCCTGGCTGCGCTGCCACAGCGCGATCAGGTAGTCCTGCATCTTGCTGCGCGTCTGGATATCGAGCGCGGCGAACGGCTCGTCCATCATCAGCACCTTGGGGTTCATGCACAGCGCGCGGGCCATCGCGGCGCGCTGGCGCATGCCGCCGGACAGTTCGCTGGGCTTCTTGTCCCAGAACGGCTGCAGGCCGACGGCCTCCAGCAGCTCCATCGCCTTGGCATTGCGCGTCGCCTTGCCGATGCCCTGCAGGCTGAGGCCGAAACCGACGTTGTCGAGGATGTTCAGCCAGGGGTATAGCGCCGCTTCCTGGAAGATCATCCCGCGCTCCGGCGAAGGGCCGCGCAAGGGTTCGCCGTCGCACAGGAGCTGGCCGCTGCTCGGTTCGTCGAGCCCGGCGATCAGGTACAGCAAGGTGCTCTTGCCGCAGCCGCTGGGGCCCAGCAGCACGTTCAGCTCGCCACGACCCACGCAGAAGGAGACGTCTTCCAGCGTCTGCAACGGCGCATGGCTCTGCGCGTTCCAGATCTTGTTGAGATTGCGACATTCGATGGCAGGGAGCGTCATCGTCATTTCCTCGTACCGTTGTCGTCGATCCACCAGAGCACCTGTTCCTGGATGCGCCTGAGCGTCCAGTCGAACAGCAGCCCGCAGACGCCGATCACACTCATCGTGAAGAACACCAGGCTGGCGTTGAAGGTATTGCGCGCCATCATCACGATCTGGCCGAGGCCGCTGCCGACCCCGGCCGCCTCGGCGATCAGCACCACCATCCAGGCGGCGAACAGATTGACCCGCAGGGTGACGAACAGGCCCGGCAGGATGGCCGGCAAAATCACCCGCAGGAAAATCTGCCGGCGCGACGCCCCGAGGGTGCGCGCGGCATGCACGAAGCTCTTGGGAACGTCGTCGATCTGCGCCAGCGTGGCGATGGTCATGATGAAGAACACCGAGACGAAGACCATGAAGATCGCTGGCTTGTCGCCGATGCCGAAGAGGAACACCGCCACCGGCAGCCAGGCCACCGGGGAGATCGGCGCCAGCAGCGATACCAGCGGCAGGGTCAGGTTGCCGAACAGCCGGTAGTAGCGGATCAGGATGCCCACCGTCAGGCTCAGGAAGAAGCCGGCGAGCAGCCCCGCCAGGACCCGGAACGAGGTCCAGCCCGCCACTTTCAGCACCGCCAGCCAGCTTCCGCCATCGCCGCTGCCGCCGATGGTGTTGCGCAGGTCGAAGAACTTCAGTTGATCGCTCCAGCTGCCGAGGAACAGGTGCGGCGGCGGCATCAGCAAGGGATCGGCCCACCCCATCCACCAGGCGAACTCCCAGAAGCCGGCGAACAGGCCGACCGAGAGCACCCACCAGAACAGCGTGCCAAGCACCCTTCCGAGCTTTGCGCGAATCATCATCGAGCGCGCAGGGGCCAGCCCTGCCTGCGCGCTACGGGTCGTTTTAGCGACGCCAATCATGCGTGCGACTCCTGCCGATCATGCGGTCTTCAGCGCCAGGCCCTGGTAAAGGGCGGCGTTCTCGGCGATCACTTCTTCCAGCGGCGTCCAGTCGAAGATATCCGCCGTGGGCAGCGTCTTCAGGTAGCCCATCTCGTACATCGACTGGCCCCGGGCAAGGATGAAATCCGCCAGCGAACGCTGATCCACCATCACCGGCTGCCGTTTGGCCGCCAGGGTGGCGGCCCCGAGCGTGGTCTTGTAGTAGCTGCCAACGGTCTGCTTGAGGGCGCCCGGCAGGTCGCTCTCGATCTGGCCCTGGGCGACCAGCAGCGCCTTGATCACCGCCTTCACCACCGGGCGCTGCTCGCTGAGCATCGCGTTGCGCACCGCCAGCAGGCAGTCGGCGTAGTACACCCCGTAGAGGTCGGTGCCGTCGGAGAGAATCCGCGCGCCGGCCCGCGACTGCACGCACTGGCTGGCGTAGGGTTCCACCGCGCAGATCGCGTCCACCGACCCCGAGAGGAAGGCCTGGGCCATTTCGGGCGAGGTGTTGAAGTAGCGCACGTCGACATCCTTGAAGCTCATCCCGGCGCGCTTGAGCCAGTCGAAGGGCAGCACTTCCAGGGTGTCGGCCTGGAAGGTTCCCAGCGTCTTGCCGCGCATGTCCTGCGCCGAAGAAATACCCTCGCCGGCGACGATCATGCAGCCGTTGACGCCGCCGCCGGCGACGATCTTCACCGGCGCCCCGGCGTGGTACAGGGAAAGGAAATTCGAGTAGGGGATCATCGACACGTCCACCGCGCCGATGCCGAACAGGGTAACGATGTCGGTGTTGGTCGGCGTCACGACGAACTCCAGTTCGACGCCGTCCTGCGCGCCGAGCTGACGCTCCTTGGCGATGAAAATCCCCAGGTTGCACAAGCCGGCGCCGTGGGTCGCCTTGACCGAAGTCTGTTTGCCCAACGCGGCCGCCATTCCCATCGGCATCACCACCAGCGCACCGGTGGCGGCTGCGGCGATGGACAGGGACTTGAGGAACTGGCGCCGGTCGAGCGTGTGGTTGAGCGCCTGGAAGGCGCCGCCGTCGCGTTCGCACATGATCGAACTCCTTACATGTTTCGACTCGAAGAGTCAGTCATATAAAAGGAGCTTGTGCAGCGATCGGAATCGGAAATCTGAAACGGCGTGCGTTGATTGCCGACAAACCGCTCGCTACCACAAGCAATTCATACGGCACGCCAACCGGAGAGGCATCGGGGACCCGACACCTGCGCTTGCGGTGTTCAAAGCAGGTTTGATGCCAGCTACCACGAGCATCGCCAGGGCCCGCGACGTGCAAGCCCTGGCGGCGCATCGGCGGCAGCGAACGGATGCACGTGCGGCGCCCTGCAAGCGCCACCTCGGTGCTCACGCACCAAACGCGCGCACTACCGCGCGTGCGGCTCGCCGGGCTCGATGCTCACCTTGCTCAGCCCGCGCTGCTCGTAACGTGGGTAGAGGTGGCTGACGCTGCGTACCAGCTCGTAGCGCGACAGGCTGATGGCGGCGAAACGGGGCGGAATCGGCGCGCGGATCAGCTCGTTCATGTCGGCGCCCTCCTCCGTACCCTTGCGCATCAGCGCGTCGAGCCAGCCGAGGTAGTCGCGCATCTGGTCGAACGGCGCGGCGTCGCGGGCGACCGGGCCGTGGCCCGGCACGATGAGTGTCCATGGCAGCCGCTGCAGGGTATCCAGGTCGCCCAGCCAGACCTCCAGCCCCGGCGTGCCCGGCGTGGTCAGCGCGCGCTGGTAGAAGACGATGTCGCCGGCGAACAGCACGCCGGTCTTCTCGTCGAGGATCGCCAGGTCCGCGCCGGTGTGCCCGCTCAGGGCCAGCAGGCGCAGACGGTGGCCGCCGATATCCAGCGTGCCGGCCTCCAGCGTCTGCGTCGGCAGCACCACCTCGGTGCCGCGCATCCAGTCGCCGACCAGCCGGTACATGTTCTCCGCCAGGTCGTCGCCCTGCTCTTCGAGCAGGCGCCGGGTGCCGGCCAGCGCGGCGATCGGCACGTCGGCGAAGGCCTGGTTGCCGAGGACGTGGTCCGGGTGATGATGAGTGAGCAGGAGCAGCTTGACCGGCTTGCCGGTGGTCTCGCCGATCACCTTGCGCAGCGCCTCGCCATAGCGCCGCGACGGGCCGCTGTCGATCACCACCACGCCGTCGTCGGTCTCGATGAACCCGGTGTTGACGATGTCGCCGCCGTTTTCCCTGGCGAAATTGTCGGTGCTGCCCTCCAGCAGCCAGGTGCCCTCGGCGATCTGCCGTGGCTGCAGGTGATAGTCGAAGTCGGCCTGCGCCGCGCCGCCGAACAGCAGCGCGGCCAGCAGCAGGAGCTGGCGCATCTTCACCTCGACTCAGGGTGCCAGGCGCACCTCGGCGATCTGCATCAGCGGCTCCACGTTGGTGAAGTTCGCCAGATCGCCGAGGATCCGTTCGGCGTGCGGGGCGAAGGCGCTCTGGAACGCCTCGACGCTGTCGAACAGCAGGTGCCCGGCGGCGACATAGGGCGCCGCACTGCCCGGCGCGCCACCGGCCAGGCCGAGTTCGGCGCCGATGCCCTTGCAGGCATCGCCCAGGCATTCGCGGACGATCGCCATGTGGGTGTCGCAGTAGTAATCGATGTCGAATTTCACGCCGGGCTGGTTCGGGTAGAGCACGCTGATCTTGATCATGGAAAGTTTCCTTCCTGTTGTTGTGCGGGTGTGGTGCGCGCGGCGCACCCTACGCAAGGCGTGGCGCGCGCTCGCCGTCCAGTCTACAGACCGGCCTCGAACTCGTTGCCGTTGTTGTCGTGCAGCCACAGCAGGGTATGCGGATGGCCGCGCACCTCCATGGTCAGGGTTGGGTTCTCGCTGATCGCCGGGAACAGCTCGAAACTCGCCAGCACCTCGCCCGTGGTGCTGCGCAGTTCGGCACGGTCCAGGTAGAACTCGGGGATGCCGCCGACCAGGCCGTTGTCCATCGGGTGCGAGATCTGCACCCGCAGGCGGTTGTTGTCGCGCCGCGCGAAGCTACGCCCGAGCACCTGGCCGAGGCGCTCTTCCCAACCGGGCTGGGCGCGCACCACGCTGGGCGCGGTGCAGCCACCGCCGGCCGCATCGATCCACGCCGAGCCGACGTGCCACACGCCGTCGTCGCCGAGCAGGGCCGCGCGGATCGGCGTGGCCTGCTCGACACGGATGCGGATCGCCAGCAGCGGCACCAGCTCGGCGCTCGCCCGCAGGCTGAACACCCGCGGGATGGGGTTCAGCTCTGCCCACAGCAGCATGCGGCTGAAACGGCCCGGCAGCGCGCGGGCGTCGATCTCCACCGGCACCTGGCGCGAATCCTCGGCGAACGGCGGCACGCTGACCTTGACCCGCTCATCGAAGACGAAGGGCTCGTTGTTGAGCAGGCGCTGGTGGTGGTAATCCCACATCACCGAAGGCAGCGGATCGCCCTCCACCGCACACGCCAGCAGCGGCAGACCGAGCAGGCCCAGCAGTACGGATCGTCGTTGCATGGTCCTCCCGTGGAGCATTCGCGAATGAAAAGTCCGGCGATGCATACGCATTCAGCCGCTTCGGTGCGCATAGCGCACCCTACGTCAGTTGCGACCGGGCGTCGGGCGCGTGCGCACCAATCTCCCTGAACGTCCTGATACAACCCGGGCAGCTCATAACGCAGACCATAGCCGGCATAGCGCTTTTCCAGCCCGCCGCTTTCGATCGATTGCTCCGGCGGCGTCTTCACGGTGCGCGCGGCGCACCCTACGGGGGAACGTAGGGTGCGCCATGCGCACCGGCCTTACTGAACGTCCTGATACAACCCGGGCAGTTCGTAGCGCAGGCCATAGCCCGCATAGAGCTTTTCCAGCGCGCCGCTTTCGATCAGTTCTTCCAGCTGGCCGTCCACTGCGTTGGCCAGCTGGCGGTTGCTTTCGTGCACCGCCATGCCGATGTCCCAGGCCGGCTGGCCGAGGTTCGGGTAGGCGTTGTCGGCGTTGCGCAGCTGCGGGTCGGCGGCGCCGTGCTGCAGCCAGTCCAGCTCGCCGCGCAGGGCCATCACCGCATCCACCTTGCCCTCGCGCATCGCCGTAAAGGCGGCGGCCGTGCTCGGATAATGCTCGGTCTTCGCGCGCAACTGGCCATTGAGCACCGAGCTCAGGTAGAAGGACGGCACGCTGTCCAGTTCGACGCCGATGCGGTGCTCGCGAAACACCGCGACGGTGTCCACCTCGGGCAACCGGCGGGTGTCGTGCACCACCTGCCAGCGTTCGCGCTGGTAGGGACCGAACATCACCACCTGCTCGTTGGCCAGCTCGCCGACATCGTTGCGCCGGTTGGCGAACTCGCGGTCGTAGGGCACCCGCAGCATCAGGTCGGCGAGCACGCCGGGACGCAGGTAGTGGCCCTTCCAGATGAAGTTGCGCAGGTCGTCGTCGAGCTTTTCGCCGGGCGTCACCCAGAGCAGTTCGAGCTTCAACCCGAGGCCCTCGGCGAGGCGCCCGGCGAGGTCGACATCGACCCCACGGGGCTGGCCGTCCTGCTGGAAGCTGTACGGCGGGAAGTTCTCGTAGACGGCGACCTTGAGCACGCCGGAGGCGAGGATGTCGTCGAACGGGCGCACCTGCGCCTGCGCCATCGGCAGGCACAGCAGCCAGCAGAGCAGGAGCAGCAGTCGCATGGCGATCACTCTTCGACGTGGACGCTTTCCAGGTAGCTGCGGATCGCCCAGAGGCCTTCCTGGCTGATGAAGTCGGCCATTCGCGGCATGTAGACGGCGCCGTCGCGCACCGCGCCGTTGATCACCCGCTCCTTGAACCACTCGTCACCCTCAATGCCGGGTTCGAGCAGGCGCAGGTCGGGCGCGATGCCGCCGGACTTGGCTTCCAGGCCATGGCAGCGCGCGCAGTTCTGATTGTAGGCGGACGAACCGATCTCCACGGCGAGGGCGTTGTTGGCGTAAGGCGGACGATAGGGGTTTTCGTCGCGCCATTCCTTGCCCAGCGGCTCCAGTCCATCGGTGTTCACCGCTTGCGGCACCACGTCGCCATGGGCGAAGGCCAGGCCGGCGAGGCCGACTCCGGCTGCCAGGATCAGGCCACGCAAGGTTGTCTTGTTATTCATACTTCCATCCTCTTCGAGATGCTGTGCAAGGCAATCGCTCGGCGGGGCGAGCGCAGTGAGAGGAATGGTAAGGAGGCGCCCGGAAGCGCCGAATGCTGCTTTGGTGGCTGCGTTCTACTCCCTTGGTAGCGGGCCGCGCGAATGCCTGGAGGGGGGCGTTGGCAGCAAGTCGAAGTCATCCCCGGACTGGGAAGTTTTCCCTGCGATCGCGGGAGCTTTTCCGTATCCCGCAGCAACTGCGGCTTCCACTATCAATGCGCCAGAACGCCACCGGCGCACTGGTCCTCATCGACCACGGGAACCGCAACCATGACAACAAGAACGCAACCTCTCGCCCTGGCCATCCGGGGCCTGATCCTCGCCGGCGGCTTCGCTGCCGCGGGCACTGCCTTCGCCGGCAACGTGACCTGGGAAGACATCGCCAACGACCACACCACCACCAACGATGTGCTCCAGTACGGCATGGGCACCAATGCCCAGCGCTGGAGCCCGCTGGCCCAGGTGAACGACCAGAACGTGTTCAAGCTGACGCCGGCCTGGTCCTACTCCTTCGGCGACGAGAAGCAGCGCGGCCAGGAGTCCCAGGCCATCGTCCGCGACGGGGTGATCTACGTCACCGCCTCCTATTCCCGCGTGTTCGCCCTCGACGCGAAGACCGGCAAGCGCCTGTGGGTCTACAACCACCGCCTGCCCAGCGACATCCGCCCGTGCTGCGACGTGGTCAACCGCGGCGCCGCCCTCTACGGTGACAAGATCTACTTCGGCACCCTCGACGGACGCCTGGTGGCATTGAACAAGGACACCGGCAAGGTGGTGTGGAACAAGAAGTTCGGCGATCACACGGCGGGCTACACCATGACCGGCGCGCCCACCCTCATCAAGGACAAGGTGACCGACAAGACCCTGCTGATCCACGGCAGCTCCGGGGATGAGTTCGGCGTGGTCGGCCAGCTGTATGCCCGTGACCCCGACACCGGCGAGGAAGTCTGGATGCGGCCCTTCGTCGAGGGTCATATGGGCCGCCTCAACGGCAAGGACAGCACGCCGACCGGCGACGTGAAGGCGCCGTCCTGGCCGGACGACAAGAATTCGCCGACCGGCAAGGTCGAGGCTTGGAGCCACGGCGGCGGCGCCCCCTGGCAGAGCGCCAGCTTCGATGCCGAAACCAACACCATCATCGTCGGCGCCGGCAACCCCGGCCCATGGAACACCTGGGCGCGCACGTCCAAAGGCGGCAACCCGCACGACTACGACAGCCTGTACACCTCCGGCCAGGTGGGCGTGGACCCGAGCACCGGCGAGGTGAAGTGGTTCTACCAGCACACCCCGAACGATGCCTGGGACTTCTCCGGCAACAACGAACTGGTGCTGTTCGACTACAAGGGCAAGGACGGCAAGACGGTGAAAGCCACCGCCCACGCCGACCGCAACGGCTTCTTCTACGTCGTGGACCGCACCAACGGCAAGCTGCAGAACGCCTTCCCGTTCGTCGACAACATCACCTGGGCCAGCCACATCGACCTCAAGACCGGTCGCCCGGTGGAGAACGAAGGCCAGCGCCCGCCGCTGCCCGAGCCGGGCGAGAAGCACGGTAAGGCGGTGGAAGTCTCGCCGCCCTTCCTCGGCGGCAAGAACTGGAACCCGATGGCCTACAGCCAGGACACCGGCCTGTTCTACGTGCCGGCGAACAACTGGAAAGAGGACTACTGGACCGAGGAGGTCAGCTACAAGAAGGGCTCGGCGTACCTGGGCATGGGCTTCCGCATCAAGCGCATGTACGACGATCACGTCGGCAGCCTGCGCGCCATGGACCCGACCACCGGCAAGGTGGTGTGGGAACACAACGAGCACCTGCCCCTGTGGGCCGGCGTGCTGGCGACCAAGGGCAACCTGGTGTTCACCGGTACCGGCGACGGCTTCCTCAAGGCCTTCGATGCGAAGAGCGGCAAGGAGCTGTGGAAATTCCAGACCGGCTCGGGAATCGTCTCCCCGCCGATCACCTGGGACCAGGACGGCGAGCAGTACATCGGCGTGACCGTCGGCTACGGCGGCGCGGTGCCGCTGTGGGGCGGCGACATGGCCGAGCTGACCAAGCCGGTGGCCCAGGGCGGCTCCTTCTGGGTGTTCAAGCTGCCGAGCTGGGATAACAAGACCGCCAGTCGCTGAGTGAACGTGGTGCACCCGTGTCCGGGTGCGCCTTCCCGCCTGACGTAGGGTGCGCCGCGCGCACCACTCGCCAATCGAATTCCACGGTGCGCAAGGCGCACCCTACGGGAATACCGCCATGAATTACCTGCCGTTGCTGCTAGCCCTGAGCCTGCCCCTAGCCCACGCCGACGAAGCCGATGACGGCGTGCCGGTGATCAACGGCTGCCGCCTCGAAGCGCAAAGCCAATGCCCCGGCGCCGACCTGCGCAAGGCCGACCTGAGCAACCTCGACCTGCACAAGATCAACCTCGCCGGCGCCGATCTCTCCGGCGCCGACCTGCGTCACGCCAACCTCGACCTGGCCAACCTGGAAAAGGCCAGGCTGATGGGCGCCAACCTCAGTCGCGCCAGCCTGCAACAGGCCAACCTGCGTGTGGCCGACCTCAGCGACGCCCGCATGCTCGCCGTCCAGGCCTGGGGAATGTTCGCCCAGGGCGCGCAGTTCAAGGGCGCCAACCTCACTGGCGCCTACCTGGAGTTCGCCCGCCTCTCCGGCGCGCGCCTGCACGACGCCAACCTCACCGCCGCCGACCTGGAGATGACCTGGCTCAGCCGCGCCGACCTCAAGGGCGCACGCCTGGACGACGCCAACCTGCAGGAAGCCAAGTTCGGCGACGCCAACCTGGAAAACGCCACCCTCACCGGCGCCCGCCGGCATTACGCCTCGTTCCAGGGCGTGAACATGGAAGGTTGCACCGGCTGCCCGCTGGATTGGGAAAAGTGACGCCCGGCGGCATCGACGGCGCTCGCCGGTGGGCCCGCGCATGCCGCGCAGCGCGTTGGTCCGAACACCCAGCCCGGAAGCCTCCCGCGCCGGGCATTCTCCGGCCGACCGTCTAAATTCATCCAAGAGGGCTTCAGAAAGAATGCGCCAAGCCGAAGAGCTGCCCAGCGCATAAAAAAAATTCGTCGACGGGTACCCAGCATGTTCAACACGCATCTAAAGCGACAACTGGCCGAACTGCAGGAAGAACTGGCAGCCACGCAGCAGATCAAGCAGTCGCTTTACCAGGAGATGCTGGTTCTCAAGCTGGATACCAAGGGCAACATCCAATGGGTGAACGACAACTTCCTTGAGGCAATGCTCTACCGCGCCGACGCCCTGATCGGCCATCCGCTGGACGAATTCATCCCGCCGTCCTTCCGCCGCGAGCCCAACTACCAGAGGCTGCAAGCCGCGCTGCGCGACGGCGAGCACATCAGCGGCGCGCACCGTCTGCTGCGAGGCAACGGCCAGGAAGCCTGGTTGCGCTGGATCATGCAGCCGGTGCGCAACAGCGCGGGCGAGCTGCAACGCTTCACCCTGTGCGCCAACGACCTGACCCGCACCATCGAAACCTCGAAGGAAAACGAAGGGCTGATCAAGGCGCTGCTGCGCTCCACCGCAGTCATCGAGTTCAACCTCGATGGCGAGGTCATCACCGCCAACGACCGCTTCCTCGACGCGATGGGCTATCGCCTGGAACAGATCAAGGGCAAGCACCACCGGATGTTCTGCGAGCCGGAGGAGTACAACTCGCAGGGTTACCGTGATTTCTGGGCCAAGCTCAACCACGGCGAATTCGTCGCCACCCGCTTCAAGCGCATCGACGCCTACGGCCGCCCGGTCTGGCTGGAGGCCACCTACAACCCGGTACACGACGCCCACGAGCGGCTCTACAAGGTGGTCAAGTTCGCCACCGTGGTAACCGACCAGGTGCTCCAGGAGCAGGCGGTCGCCGAGGCCGCCACCATCGCCTTCGGTACCTCGCAACAGACCGATCTCACCGCGCAGAAAGGCGCGGCGGTGGTACGCCAGACGGTGGACGTGATGCACCAGATCGCCCAGCAGATGCAGAGCGCCTCCGAAGGCATCGAGGCGCTGGACAAGCAGTCGCTGCTGATCAGTTCGATCATCAAGACCATCAGCGGCATCGCCGGGCAGACCAACCTGCTGGCGCTCAACGCGGCCATCGAGGCGGCGCGGGCCGGCGAACAGGGGCGCGGCTTCGCGGTGGTCGCCGACGAGGTGCGCCAGCTGGCGGCACGCACCAGCCAGGCCGCCGAGGAAATCATCGAAGTGGTGCAGAAGAACCAGCACTTGGCGCAGACCGCCGTGGACAGCATGTCCAGCAGCCGCCAGCAGGCCGAACAGGGCCTGGAACTGGCCAACGAGGCCGGCGCGGTGATCGTCGAGATCCAGGACGGCGCGCAGCGGGTGGTCAACGCGGTCGGCCAGTTCGCCAATCAGCTCAAGGGCTGACGCCTTCCGCCATCGTCCCTAGGCGCCGACCCGGATCACGCCGGTGTCGATCGCCAGGTGCACGATCTCCACCTGCGAACTCACCTGCAGCTTGTTCTTCAGCAGGGTCAGGTAGTTCGACACGGTCTTGCCGCTGATGCACAGGTGCTCGGCGATCTGCCGCGCCGGCATGCCACGCGCGAGCATGCTGAAAATCTCGAATTCGCGCTGGGTCATGTTCTGCAGGCGCGGATCGTCCGTCGCGCCCTGCGACGGGTGGCAGGCCAGCTGGGTCGCCAGCGGCTGTTCGATGTAGGCATGCCCGGCGAGGATGCGACGCACCGCTTCGAGCAGCACCTCCGGCGCCGAATTCTTGGTGATGTAGCCCGCCGCGCCGGCGTCCAGCGCCTGCCGCACCAGCGGCAGTTCGTCGTGCATGCTGAAGAACAGCACACGCAGCTGCGGCAGGCGCTGGCGCAGGCGGCGCGTGGTCTCCAGGCCGCTGATGCCCGGCAGGCTGACGTCCATGATCACCAGGTTGGGGATATCCGCCAGCACCTGCTGCAGCGCCTGTTCCCCACTCGCCGCCTCGCTCACCGTGACCTCGGGCAGCAAGGCGCGCAGCAGGCTGGCATAGCCCTGGCGCACTACCGCGTGGTCGTCGACCAGCAGAATCTTCATTCAGGCCTCCCGGGTGCGTGTCGCGGTTGAGTGAATGGCGGTGCGCGCGGCGCACCCTACGTATTGCCGAACACCGTAGGGTGCGCCATGCGCACCGAGCCGCTTCATGCGGCCTCCAGCGGAATGCTCAGGCGCAGCAGCCAGCCGCACCCGGGCCGCGTGCGCAGGCGCAACTCGCCGCCCAGACAGCGCGCGCGTTCGAGCATCGAGCGCAGCCCGATACCCGGACGCGGCGGCAGCGCGGCGCCCTCGCCATCGTCGGCCACCAGC
Organism: Pseudomonas sp. PS02288; assembly: GCF_029959715.1. Lineage (NCBI taxonomy): Bacteria > Pseudomonadati > Pseudomonadota > Gammaproteobacteria > Pseudomonadales > Pseudomonadaceae > Pseudomonas > Pseudomonas sp. PS02288. The sequence goes on from NZ_JASCPA010000065.1 coordinate 19,624, forward strand.
AGGCAGAGCCGCGCACCGCGCCGATGCAGGCGCACACGCACGCGTTCGGCGCCGGAATGCCGGGCGACGTTGGTCAGCGCCTCTTGCAACAGGCGATACAGGTGCGCCTGCCCGGCCGCATCCAGTTCGGGAAGGCGCTCGCCCATGCGCAGTTCGCAGGCGATGCCCTGGGCGCCCTGCCACTGCTCGGCGAGCAGCTGGATCGCTTCGCCCAGTTGCAGCCGCTCCAGCGCCACCGGATAGAGATCGCGCACCAGCGCACGGAAGCTCTCCTGCATCCGCTGGCAGTTGTCCTCCAGGCCGCGAGCGGTTTCCGCCAGCAGCGGCGACGGACCGATCAGAGAACGCAGCAGCAGCAACTGCGCGCGGATGCCGGCGAGGTACTGGCCAAGGTCGTCGTGCAGGGCCAGCGCCAGTTGCTTACGCTCGTGCTCCTGCAAAGCGAGCAGCGCGCGGGTCAGCTCGGCGTTGTCGCGCTGCGCGGCTTCCAGCGTCGCGACCATGCCGTTGAAGTGCCCGGCGATGCGCTGCGCCTCGGGCAGCGAATGCGCGGGCAGGCGCACCTGCAGCTCGCCGCGCGCGACCCGGCTCAAGCCGGCGAGCAGTTCGTCGAGCACGCGCAGCCCGCGGCGCACCGCCCAGCGGATCGCCAGCAGGCTCAGCGCCAGGGCCAGGCCGAACAGCGCCAGCAGTTGCAGCAGCGAGTCCTCGACTTCGTCGATCTCGTCGCGCGGATCGACGCTGATCAGCACCTGGCGGCCGTCGTCCAGCCGCAGCGGCTCGGCGAAGGTGCGCGACGGCGGGTACAGCCAGGCACCGAGCCAGGCATCCAGGCCGTCGCCGGCGTCCGCCGCCGTGGCGCCGTCCAGCCAGTGCACGCGCACGTGGCGCAGACTGCGGGTGAGTTCGGATTCGAGGGTCGCAGGATCGCGTTGCGCCGCCTCGCGCAGGTATTCGACCACCGCCTGGGCGGCGTCCAGCTCGCGCTGCACGTCGTGGCTGGCCTGGCGCAGCAGCACCAGGCTGGAGACCGCGGCGACCAGGCAGAAGAACGCCACCACCAGCAGGTTGATTCGCCCCAGAGCGGACATCGGCGCGCCCTACTCGACCACGAAGGTGCCTTGCATGCCCTTGGCCTCGAGGCCCTTGGCGTAGTAGCGGTAGCGCCCCGGCTTGATCGGCACGAAGAAGATTTCCGCCTCGCCGGCTTCCTCGAACTCCAGTTCGGTGAGGGTCACCGCCTTGATCTCGACACCGCCGGCCTCGACCTTGCGCAGGAAGATCGAGGTGGCGAACTCCGGCGCCTGGAAGGCGTATTCCTTCTGCCCGCTGGCGATGATCTTGAGCTGGTAGGCCTTGCCGGTTTCCAGCCGGTACTCACTCTGCGACATCGCGTAGTCGCTGGCCTCCGAGCCGAGCAGCAGGTCCGGCAGCGCGGTGGTCTTGCGGGTCAGGTCGCCCGCCGCGTGGACCTTGTCCAGGCCGATCAGGCTGACGAACAGCAGCAGGGGAAGCAGCAGGGCTTTGAACACGCGCATGGGAACCTCGGCAGTCTTTGTTGTTGTCGCTCCATGCTAGGCCGGCGCGCGCCCGGCCCACTTACTACCTTGGTACTGCCGCACTGGTACTTTCTGCATATTTCGCGGGCGCCGGGCGCTTCCTATGCTGGCGGCACAAGAACAGGAGTCGCCCATGCGCCCGCTCGCGCCCTCTCTGCTGGCCTGCCTGCTCGGTGTATTCGCCGCCGCGCTGGCGAGCCACACGCCGCTCGCCGCCGAAACGCCCGCAGTACCGGAGGGCCTGCAGGTACGCATAGGCTACCTCGGCTACACGCCCGACCCGGGGCCGCTGCTGTCCAACGTGATCGGCGAACCGCGGGACGCCGGCCTGCGCGGCGCCGAGCTGGCGATCATCGACAGCAACAGCACCGGGCGCTTTCTTAACCAGCGTTACGAACTGACCACCGCCAGCGTGGAAACCCCGGAGGAACTGCTGGCCGCCGCGCAGGCCCAGCACGCCGACGGCCTGCGCCTGTTCGTGGTCAACGCGCCGGCGCCGCTGCTCACCCAGCTCGCCGCGCAATTGCCGGACAGCCTGCTGTTCAACGCCGGCAGCGCCGACGATGCACTGCGTACCGACGCCTGCCTGCCCAACGTGCTGCACACCCTGCCGGAGCGGGCGATGCTCGCCGATGCGCTGCTGCAATTCCTCGTCGTGCGCCAGTGGAAGCGCGCGCTGCTGATCGTCGGCGCGCGCGACGACGACAAGGCCTACGCCGCCGCGCTGCGGCGCTCGGCGAAACGCTTCGGCGTGACCCTCGTCGCCGAGAAGCCGTGGACCTTCGACAACGACCAGCGCCGCAGCGCCCAGGCCGACATGCCGCTGTTCACCCAGGCCGCCGAGTACGACGTGGTGCTGGTGGCCGACGAGCACGGCGACTTCGGCGAATACCTGCCCTACAACACCTGGTACCCGCGCCCGGTGGCCGGCACCCAGGGCCTGGTCGCGACCGGCTGGCACAAGACCGTGGAAACCTACGGCGCGGCGCAGTTGCAGAAGCGTTTCGAGGCGCTCGCCGGGCGCTGGATGAACGACCGCGACTTCGCCGCCTGGATCGGCGTGCGCGCGATCGCCAGCGCGGTCACCCGCCTGGGCAACGCCGACGCCACGGCGATCCGCACCCTGCAACTGTCGCCGGACCTGCCGCTGGACGGCTTCAAGGGGCGCAAGCTGAGCTTCCGCCCGTGGGACGGCCAGCTGCGCCAGCCGATCCCGCTGGTGCAGCCGCGCGCGCTGGTCAGCACCTCGCCGCAGGACGGTTTCCTGCACCCGTTCAGCGAACTCGACAGCCTCGGCTTCGACGCCCCGGAAAGCCGCTGCACGCTGGCCGAACGCACGCCATGAGCCTTCACAAGAACAAGGAATCGACCATGCCCCGCCTGCTCACCGCCACCCTCGCCGGCAGCCTGCTGCTCGCCACCGGCGGCGCTTTCGCCGCCACCGCCTACGTATCCAACGAGAAGGACAACAACCTCAGCGTGATCGACCTGGACAGCCTCACGGTCACCGCCACCCTGCCGGTGGGCAAACGCCCGCGCGGGCTGGCGCTGTCGCGCGACAACACGCTGCTGTACATCTGCGCCAGCGATTCGGACAGCGTGCAGGTGATGGACCTGGCGACCCGGCAGATCATCAAGGACCTGCCTTCCGGCGCCGACCCCGAGCAGTTCGCCCTGCATCCCAACGACCGCTGGCTGTACATCTCCAACGAGGACGACGCGCTGGTCACGGTGGTCGACACCCAGAGCAGCCAGGTGCTGGCGCAGATCGACGTCGGCGTCGAACCCGAGGGCATGGCGGTCAGCCCGGACGGCAAGTGGGCGATCAACACCAGCGAAACCACCAACATGCTGCACTGGATCGACACCGCCACCCAGACCCTGGTGGACAACACCCTGGTCGACCAGCGCCCGCGCCACGTCGAGTTCAACCACGACGGCAGCCAGCTGTGGGCCTCGGCGGAAATCGGCGGCACCGTCAGCGTGGTCGACGTGGCCACGCGCAAGATCCTTAAGACCCTGCGCTTCGAGATCAAGGGCGTGCACCCGGACAAGGTGCAGCCGGTGGGCGTCAAGCTGACCCGCGACGGCAAGTACGCCTTCGTCGCCCTCGGCCCGGCCAACCATGTGGCGGTGGTGGATGCCAAGACCTTCGAGGTGCTCGATTACCTGCTGGTCGGCCGGCGCGTCTGGCATATGGCGTTCAATGCCGACGAGAGCCTGCTGCTGGCCACCAACGGCATCAGCGGCGACGTCTCGGTGATCGACGTGAAGGCGCTCAAGGTGACCAAGTCGATCAAGGTCGGCCGCTATCCGTGGGGCGTGGTGGTGACGCCATGAGCGCGCTGGAGGTCGAGGATGTCGGTTTTTCCTATGGCGCCCGGCGCGCGCTGGACGGCGTCGGCTTCAGCGTTCCGGCCGGGCACTTCTGCGCCCTGCTCGGCCCCAACGGCGCCGGCAAGTCGACCCTGATCGCCCTGCTCAGCCGCCTCTACGACCTGCAGCAGGGCGACATCCGCGTCGCCGGGCATTCGCTGCGCAAGCAGCCGCGCCTGGCGCTGCGCCAGCTCGGCGTGGTGTTCCAGCAAAGCACGCTGGACCTCGACCTCTCCGTAGAGCAGAACCTGCGCTACCACGCCGCGCTGCACGGCATGCCGCGGCAACTGGCGGCCGCGAGGATCGAAGAGGAGCTGGCCCGGCAGAACCTGGGCGAGCGCCGCCGCGACCCCGTGCGCTCACTCAACGGCGGGCACCGGCGGCGCGTCGAGATCGCCCGCGCCCTGCTCCACCGGCCGCGCCTGCTGCTGCTCGACGAGGCCAGCGCCGGGCTCGATCCGGCCAGCCGCCTGGCGCTCAACCGGCACGTCCGCGCGCTGTGCCGCGAGCAGGGCCTGAGCGTGCTCTGGACCACCCACCTGCTCGATGAAGTGGAGGCCGATGACGACCTGCTGGTGCTGCATCAGGGGCAGCTTGTAACCCATGGCAGCGCCCGTGAAATTGCCGGGGAAAGCGGATTGGCCGAAGCGTTTCGCGAGCTGACCGTAGGGTGCGCCGGGCGCCCCCCGGCCACCGCGGCTGGCGCGGGTTCGCCCCGCGCCCCCGACAAGGCCGCAAAGG
>NZ_JASCPA010000066.1:0-23817 GCF_029959715.1 Pseudomonas sp. PS02288
CGCCCTGAGCCGCGCGCGCCCTGCCCCGGCATCCGGCTGCCGGCGGCGCGCGCGCTTCGCCGAGGCCCTTCCGGGATTTTCCGCCCATGGCGTGGGCGGTTAGCCATTAGCTACTCGCCAAGGCTATGCTTAGGTCCAATCTTCAGGAGTGGCCGATGAGCAAAGTCAGTGTGCTGGTGGTGGACGACGCCTCCTTCATTCGCGATCTGGTGAAAAAGGGGTTACGCGACCACTTTCCCGGCATCCAGCTGGAAGAAGCGGTGAACGGGCGCAAGGCCCAGCAATTGCTCGGCCGCGTGACCGTCGACCTGATCCTCTGCGACTGGGAAATGCCGGAGATGTCCGGTCTCGAACTGCTCACCTGGTGCCGCGAACAGGACACGCTCAAGACCACGCCGTTCATCATGGTCACCAGCCGCGGCGACAAGGAAAACGTGGTCCAGGCGATCCAGGCCGGCGTCAGCGACTACATCGGCAAGCCCTTCTCCAACGACCAGTTGATCAACAAGGTGAAGAAGGCCCTGAGCCGAGCCGGCAAGCTCGAGGCGCTGTCCGCCTCGGCGCCGGCCCGCACGCTGTCCGGCGGTATCCCCAACGATTCCCTCGCCGCCCTCACCGGCGGCAAGGCCGCGGTGATCAATACAGGCCCCGCGCAGTCGCCGCGCCCGGCGGCGGCCCCCGCGGCTCCCGCCGCCAGCAAACCCGCACCCGCCGCCGCGCCGGCAGGCCGGGGCCAGGGCCAGTTGCGCCTGCCCGGCGGCATGCTCAGTTGCGTGATCAAGGCCATCAGCCTGAAGGAAGCGGCCATCGTGGTGCGCCGCGGCGAGCTGATCCCGCAGGTGCTGGAAAGCGCGGTGCTCGACCTGGAACAGGGCGAAGGCGGCGAAGTCGCGCGCCTCAACGGCTACCTCCACTCGGTCGCCGCCTTCGAGCCGAAACCCGACAGCGACTGGCTTCAGCTGATTTTCCGCTTCGTCGACCGCGATCCGCAGAAAATGGACTACCTCTCGCGCCTGATCGCCCGCGGCACCGCGCAGAAGCATTTCGTCCCCGGCGCCTAGGGCGTCCTGCGCGACGGCCGGCGATTCGCCGAGCCGGGCCGGCACTGCTATCTTCGCCTCGCGACCCCTTCCACTGCGGAACCCCATGCCCGGACGCCTGTTCTTCCTCTGCTGCCTGCTGGCGCTCAGCGCGCCCGCCGCCGCGCTGACCGTCTACAAGTACACCGACGCCAACGGCGTGGTTACCTACAGCGACCAGGCCGCGCCCGGCGCGAAGGTGTTCGTGTTCCAGGACCGCATGGTCGAGCGCCTGGACAATCAGGTAAAGCTGGAGGCCCACAAGCACGCTGGCGGCGAGACCCTCAGCGTGCGCAACGACCTGTACGCGCCGGTAGAGGTCGAGCTTCGCCTGGAAAAGCTCGACAACGCGGTCGGCGCGTCGGACAAGCCGATCCACTGGGTACTGCCGCCACGCAGCTCGATCCGCCTGGCCACCCTCGCGCCGCGCGATCCCAGCCAGCCGCTGCGCTACACGCCCAAGCTGCGCTACGCCCTCGGCGATCCGCGCCTGCAGCCGCTGGCGGTGCGCTATCCGCTGCCCTGGCGCGGCGGGCCGTTCCGCAAGAGCCAGGGCGCCAACGGCGGCTACAGCCACAACACGCCGAAGGGCCGCTACGCCATCGATATCGCCATGCCCGAGGGCACGCCCATCGTCGCCGCCCGCGCCGGCATGGTGGTGAAGGTGGAAAACGACCAGAGCGGACGCGGCAAGAACCCTTCGGGCAACTTCGTGCGCATTCTTCACGACGACGGCACCATGGGCGTCTACCTGCACCTGATGCAGGGCTCGGTGAAGGTGCGCGAGGGCCAGCGCGTGCTGCCCGGCAGCGCGCTGGCGCTCTCCGGCAACACCGGCAACAGCACCGGTCCGCACCTGCACTTCGTGGTCCAGCGCAACGTCGGCCTGGCGCTGGAATCGATTCCCTTCGACTTCGCCCAGCCGGTGAACGCGCTGCCCAATTTCGCCGTGGGTGGCGAGTAGGCGGCGCTGCACTGAAAACTGGCGTAGCGCCTGCCGCTGGTGCGCCGGTGCGTTGCAGGCGCAGCGCACGTTCCCCGCACCGATTCCGCCGGATGCCGCCAACCCGTTGAACGCGCTGGGGTTTGCCGGCCTGGCGGGCGGGCTGCGACAAACTGGCACCGGACTTGCAAAAACCCAAGCGAACGGGATGAGTCAACGCGCCGGCGACGCTGGTACATCGTGCACTCATGACGCTTGGCACACAGGAGCAACACCAGAGGCGAACTAGGGTTCCGGTCCACGCGAGTGGATGGCAGGTCCGAGAGTTCTCCGGCCCCAAGGACACGGGGGCTACACGGCGGGATAAAAGCCCGGGAGACGCGTCGTCATCCCGTGCCCGATTCCCTGTGTAGGAGTTCCGCCATGAGCCTGTCGCTACCTCGCTTCGCGTTCCGCAAGACCCTTGCCGGCCTCTGCCTGGCCGCTGCAACCCTGCTACCGGTAGCCGCCCCCGCGGCCGAATCGCTGAAGATCGGCACCGTGGTCTGGGCCGGCTACGCGCCCTTCTACGTCGCCGACGCCCTCGATCTGTACAAGAAGCACAACCTCAAGGTGCAGCTGCAGTTCTTCAACGACCCCGCGATGATCCCTTCGGCGATGGCCGGCAGCGCGCTGGACGGCGGCATGCTCACCTATGATCAGGTGATCAACTCGGCTGCCAAGGGCCTGGCGCACAAGGTGGTGATGCCGATCGACTTCTCCAACGGTGGCGATGCCATCGTCGCCGAGAAGTCCATCACCTCGGTGGCCGACTTCAAGGGCAAGAAGGTCGGCTTCAACCCGCTTTCGCCGTCCGACTTCCTGCTCGCCTATGCGCTGAAGACCAACGGCCTGACCGACAAGGACATCCAGCCGGTCAACATGACGCCCGAAGGCATTCCCGGCGCCATGGCCTCCGGCAGCCTGCCGGTCGGCGTGACCTACGAGCCCAACGTGTCGCAGATCCTCGGCATGCCCGGCGACAAGTTCCACGTCGTCTACTCCTCCAAGGACGCGCCCGGCCTGATCACCGACGTGCTGGTGTTCGACGAGAAGATGATCGCCAAGAAACCCGCCGCGATCAGCGCGCTGATCCTCGGCTACCTCGACGGCCTCGCCTACATCCAGAGCCATCCGGACGAGGCGGCGAAGATCATCGGCAAGGTGCTCGGCGTCGACGCCGAAGAAGCCAAGGCGCAGATGAGCGGTGTGTACAACATCCCGCTCAACGAGATGGAAACCAACTTCACCAAGGCTGAGGCCACCACCTCGTTCTTCGGCAGCGGCGCGGTGATCGCCAAGCTGCTCAAGGATAACGGCCAGATCGCGGAGATCCCCGACTTCGCCAAGACCTACGACGCCCAGTTCGTCAAAGCGCTGACCGAGTAATCGTGTCCTCGCCGGTGGAGGGCACTGCCCTCCGCCGACGCTGCAACCGCGCCAGAGATCGCCACGGCGAGCCCGCGCTCAACCGCTGGAGTAACCCATGTCCACCCAGATCTACCGCTACGCCGACGGCCGCCTGGCCAACAGCCTGGCCATCGCCTACACCCTCGTCGGCTACGTCGGCGGCATCGGCCTGCTGCTCTCCGGTCACTGGGCGGCGATCGCTGCCGGCACCCTGCTGCTGGCCCATGCGATGATCGTCGCCGCCTACCTGATCCACGAGTTCGCCCACGGCACCATCTTCGCCAAGCCCCGGCACAACGAATGGGCCGGCGAGCTGTGCAGCTGGATCTGCGGCAGCTGCTACGCCGGCTTCCAGGACCTGCGCAAGAAGCACATGCGCCACCACGTCGACCGCGCCGACGTGATCACCTTCGACACCAAGGCCTTCCTCGCCCGCAGCCCGGCTTGGTTCCGCAAGCTGGTGCTGGCCGCGGAATGGGCCTACGTGCCGGCGGTCGAGCTGATCATGCATTACTACGTGATCCTCCTGCCGTTCATCACCGACAACGAGAAGCACCGCGCCAACCGCCGCAAGGTCGCGCTCACCCTGCTGATCCGCGGCGTGCTCTTCGGCCTGCTCGCCTATGCCTCGCCGCTGGCCGCGCTGCTGTACTTCGTCGCCTGGTCGATCATGCTCACCGTGCTGCGCTTCACCGATGCCTACCAGCACACCTACGACGCCTTCGCGGTGCTCGAGGACGGCGGCAAGATCCCCGACGACAAGACCCGCGACCGCACCTACGAGCAGATGAACACCTTCAGCAACGTGGTCTCGGTGCGCTGGCCGGTGCTCGACCTGCTGCTGCTCAACTTCGCCTACCACAACGCCCACCACGAAAAACCGGTGGCGCCCTGGTACCGCCTGCCGGCGCTGCACAAGCAGCTGTATGGCGACGACTACGCCCAGGTGCTGCCGATGCACCTGCTGTTCAAGAGTTTCCACCAGCACCGCCTGCGCCGCGTCATCGACGACAACTACGGCGTGGTCGAGCCGGAAGGCAAACACCGCGCCGACGGTTTCTACGGCGCGGTCGGCGTGTCCTTCCTGACGGCGGTGTGAGCATGATCGACTACCGCGGCAAACAGGTGCTGATCACCGGCGCGGCCAGCGGCATCGGGCGCGGCCTGGCGCGCGCCTTCGCCGAGCAGGGTGCCACCCTGGAACTGCTCGACCGCAACGCCGAGGCGCTGGAGCGTGTCGCCGGGGAACTGGCGATGCTGACCTCCAGCCGCATCGCCTGCGTCGACCTGGGCGACAGCGCGGCCATCGCCGACTACTCCGCCCGCCGCGGCGGGCGCCCGCTGGACGTGCTGATCAACAACGCCGGGGTCGAATACGCCACCCCGCTGGCGGACACCGGCGCCGCGGCGGACGCCCACTGGCAAGCGCTGCTGGACAACAACGTCGCCTCGATGCTGCGCCTGACCCGCGCCCTGCTGGGGGACCTGAAGGACGGCGCCAGCGTGATCAACCAGGCGTCTATCTGGGGCCTCAAGGGCGTGCCGGGGTTTTCCGCCTACGTCGCCAGCAAGCACGCGGTGATCGGCCTGACCCGCTCGCTGGCCTGGGAACTGGGCGGGCGCAGGATTCGCGTCAACGCCGTGTGCCCCGGCTGGATCGCCACCGAGGCGGCGATGCGTTCGCTGCGGGTGATGGCCGCCGAGGCCGGGCGCAGCGAGGAGCAGGAACTGGCCACGATCCTAGCCGCCCAGGCGGTGCCCGAACTGCTCACGCCGGCGGACCTGGCCGGCACCTTCCTGTTCCTCGGCAGCGCACTGGCGGCGCCGATCACCGGGCAGGCGCTGTCGGTCAGCCACGGCGAGGTCATGCACTGATGGCGCGGCCACTGGAACACCAGGTCGCGCTGGTCACCGGCGCCACCCAGGGCATCGGCCGCGCCATCGCTATGGCATTGGCCGACGCCGGCGCACGGGTGTGGATCAATCACCTCGACCAGCCGCAGGCCGCCGAGGCGCTGGCGGCGCAGATCGTCGCCGGCGGCGGCAGCGCCCAGGCGGTACAGGCCGACGTGGCCTCGGCGGAGCAGGTCGAGGCGATGTTCGTCGAGGTGCTCGGCGACGGGCCGCTGGACATCCTGGTGAACAACGCCGGGATCATTCTCGAGAAAGCCTTCCTCGACACCGACGAGGACGACTGGGCACGCCTGCTCGGCGTCGACCTCGGCGGCGTCTACCGCTGCTGCCGCCAGGCGCTGGCGCACATGCAGCCGCGCGGCACCGGGAGCATCGTCAACATCGCCTCGGAACTCGGCCAGCTCGGCCGCGCCCGGTACGTCGCCTACTGCACGGCCAAGGCCGGGGTGATCGGCCTGAGCAAGTCGCTGGCCCGCGAGTTCGCCCCGGCGATCCGCATCAACGCGGTGGCGCCGGGCCCGGTGGACACGCCGATGGTCTCGCTGGAGCACATGAGCGCCGAGATGATCGCCGCGGAAACCGCGATCCCCGCCGGCCGTCTCGGGCGTCCCGAGGAAATCGCCGCGGCGGTGCTATTCCTCGTCTCGCCGCAGGCGAGCTTCTTCCACGGTCAGACCCTCGGCGCCAACGGCGGCGCCTGGATGGGCTGAAGATGAGCCTGCCGCGAGCGGAACTGGCGCTGATGAGCGGCGCGATCCTGTGGGGCCTCGGCTGGATTCCGGTGCAGATGTTCGCCAGCCGCGGGCTGCTCGGCATGCCGCTGATCCTCGCCTGCTACGGCCTGCTCAGCCTCGTCAGCCTGCCGCTGATCCTGCGCCAGCGCCGCGCCTGGTGGGGCCAGCGCTTCAACCTGCTGGCGATCGGCGCGTGCGGCGGCTGGGCCACCGCCGGGCTGGTCAGCGCGCTGTCCGAAGGCGACGTGATGCGCGCCATGCTGCTGTTCTACCTGGCGCCGGTATGGGCGCTGCTGGGCGGCTGGCTGCTGCTCGGCGAACGCCTCGACGCCACGCGTATCGGCGCCGTGCTGCTGGCCATGCTCGGCATCGCCCTGACCCTTGGCGTCAGCCGCGAGAGCTTCCAGGCGCTGCACGGCAGCGATGCCCTGGCACTCTCCGCCGGCATGGCCTTCGCCCTCAACAACATCGCCACCCGCTCGGCCGAGCGCGTGCCGCTGACCAGCAAGGCGCTGGTTGCCTTTCTCGGCAGCGCCGCCTTCGGCGCGCTGTTCTGCCTGATCCAGGGCCGCGGCCTGCCGCCGATGTCGGTGCAAACCTGGGGCCTGGTGGCGCTGTTCGGTGCCTTCTGGCTGGTTTCCATGGCCGCTGCGCAGTACGGCTTCAGCCACGTCGAGGCCAGCCGCGGCGCGGTGCTGGCGCTGGTCGAACTGATCGCCGCGGTGCTCAGCTCGGCGGCCTTCGGCGAGCGCGAGATCGGCCTGCGCGAATGGCTCGGCGGCGCCCTGGTGCTGGCCGCCGCTTTCATCGCCGCGCGTCCGCCGCGGCCCACCCTTCCGTCTGTCTGCGAGGCAAACCGATGACAACCGTACGCATGGACCAGCTCAGCTGGGTCGAATACGCCCGTCGCGTGAGCGAGGAATCGCCCGTGGTGTTCCTGCCCTGTGGCGCCACCGAACAGCACGGCCCGCACCTGCCGCTGGGCACCGACGCGCTGCTCGCCAGCGCGCTCTGCGAGGACGTCGCCGCGCGCGTCGGCGGACTGGTCGCACCGGCGCTGTCCTACGGCTACAAGTCGCAGCCCAAGTGCGGCGGCGGCAACCATTTCTGCGGCACCACCAGCCTCGACGGGCAGACCCTGATCGCCCTGGTGCGCGACGCCGTGCGCGAGTTCGCCCGCCACGGCGTGACCCGCCTGGTGCTGGTCGACGGTCACTACGAGAACCAGTGGTTCGTCACCGAGGGCATCGAGCTGGCGCTGCGCGAGCTGGGCCCCACGGCGAAGCTGCAGGTGATGCGCCTGGAGCACTGGGATTTCTGCAGCGAGCAGACCCTGGCCGACGTGTTCCCCGAAGGCTTCCCCGGCTTCGCCCTGGAGCACGCGGCTGTGATCGAGACCTCGCTGATGCTGCACTACCTGCCGAACCTGGTGCACATCGACCTGATCCCCAACGATCCGCCCGCCGATTTCCCGCCCTACGACATGTACCCGAGCCGCACCGAGTGGGTGCCGCCGTCCGGCGTGCTGTCCTCGGCCAAGGGCTCCAGCGCCGAGAAGGGCGCGCGCATGGCCGGCGACATCTGCAACGGCATCGCCCAGGCGGTGCGCAAGGAGTTCGCGCTGTGAGCACGGCCCTGATCGTCATCGACATGCAGCGCGACTTCTGCGCCGCCGGTGGCTACGCCGACCGCGCCGGGCTGGACATCACGCGCCTGCGCGCGCCGATCCCGGCGATCCAGCGCCTGCTCGACGGTGCCCGTCGCCACGACCTGGCGATCTTCCACACCCGCGAGGGCCACCGTCCCGACCTCGCCGACCTGCCGGAAAGCAAGCGCCGGCGCGCCGAGTGCGCGGGTGCACCGATCGGCGGCCAGGGCCCCTTGGGGCGCCTGCTGGTGCGCGGCGAGTACGGCCACGACCTGATCGACGAGTTGCAGCCGCTGCCCGGCGAGCCGGTGATCGACAAGCCCGGCTACAGCGCCTTCGCCCACACCGACCTGGAGCTGATGCTGCGCAACCGCGGCGTCGACGAGCTGATCGTCACCGGCGTGACCACCGAGGTCTGCGTGTCCTCGACGCTGCGCAGCGCGGTGGATCTCGGGTTCGCCTGCACCCTGGTCGACGATGCCTGCGGTTCGGCGCACGCCACGCTGCACGCCGCCGTGGTGGCGATGATGGCGGTAGAAGGCGGGCTGTTCGGCCGCGTCCTCGACAGTCAGGATGTACTGGCCGAATGGGAGGAGCGCCGATGACCCAGGTAACCCGCCTGTGGCCGCTGCTCACCGCGACCTACCGCTACGACAAGTCGATCTCCACCTACCGCCGTGGCCAGGGCATCGCCATCGAGGCGCCTATCCTTGCCTACCTGATCGAGACGAAGCAGGGGCGCATTCTCTACGACGTCGGCTGCGACTACCGCAAGATCGCCGACCCGGCGCTGCGCGAGCGCTGGTACGGCGACTTCCCGCTGGGCGCGCCGCAGATGAGCGAGGAGCAGCGCCTGCCGGCGCATTTCGCCCGCCTCGGCCTGACCCCGGCGGACATCGACCTGGTGTTCCTCGGCCACCTGCACTTCGATCACGCCGGCGGTCTCTGCGAGGTCTGCGGCGCCGAGGTGCACGTGCACGCCGCCGAGCTGGAGGCCGCCCGCGGGCAGGCCGACGAGGCCTACTTCGCCGACGACTTCGCCGGCGACTACCGCTGGAAGGTGCAGACCGGCGAGTACGACTTGGTCCCCGGCGTGCGCGCGATCGACACGCCCGGGCACACCGCCGGGCACATGTCGCTGCTGATCGAGCTGCCCGAGGGCAAGCCGGTGATCCTCGCCGGCGACGCCGCCGACCTGACCGAGAACATCGAGGAGGAAATCGCTCCCGGCACGCTCTGGCAGGATCGCGAGGACATGGCCATCGACAGCATCCGCAAGCTCAAGGCGCTGGCGCGGGAGACCGGCGGCGAGCTGTGGCCGAACCACGACATGGCCTTCTTCAACGGCCTGCGCCAGTTCCCGGAGTTCCATTCATGAAACCTGTTCCCGACGCCTACCTCGGGGTCTGGCAGCGCACGCTGCTGACCACCACCAGCGGCGTCCACGACAGCAGCACCCAGGTCTACTGGCTGCAGACCGAGCGCCTGTTCGCCGACCTGCGGATTCCGCAGCCGGCACCGCAGAGCGAGGCCGAGCGCGTGCTGCAGGCCGGCTTCGCCGGCGTCACCGAGGTCAACGACGACCTCTGCCAGTGGCACCGGGCGATCGACTTCCAGCCGCCGAGCGGCCGCGAGGACATCGGCCGGATGCGTTTCGAGTCCAGCGAGCGCGTGCTCGAGGATGGCCTCGACGGCAGCTACCACGAAGTCTGGGAGCGCCTGCCGGAATCCCTCGGGCGCAACTGGGGCACCTGGCTGAGCTCCGGCGACGGCCGCCAGGGTTGCCTGCTGCTGGCCGGCGACTGCTTCCTCTTCGCCGCCGGCCGCGCCACCGCCCTGCCCGCCGCGCCCTCGCTCGCCGCGCTGCTGGCGGGTGGCGCGGAGGCCGGCACGCTGCTCGACTTCGAGCTGTCGTTCGGCCGCCATTGCCAGGGCACGCAGCCCTGGCGCATCGCGTTATCGACGCTGCCCGAGCGAGCCGGCCAGGCGCTCCTGCCGAGCCGCATCGACCCCGACCAACCCGCGCAACTGCTGGATGCCGAGACCCTCGGCCACCTCGGTGCCACGCCGCCGCAGGGCGGCTGGCAGGCCTGCGCGAGCCCGTCTTCACCCCGGAGAAACGAACCATGACCGCCCATCGCCCCCTGCCCGAAACACGTCCGGCGGCGTCGCCGAAAGCCGCCCGCTGGTGGGTCATCCGCGGAGACCTACCGCGCGGCGCGATCTGGGGCCTGGCGCTCGCCGGGCTGCTGGCGCCGCTGCTGGCGTGGTGGGCCGCGACCACCTTCGGCGTGTCCAACCCGATGTTCCTGCCCGGCCCGGACGCCGTGATCAAGCGCCTCGGCCACTGGCTGACCGACGAGGGCCTGTTCGCCGACATCGCCATCAGCGTCTGGCGGGTGATGGGCGGCTTCTGCTCCTCGGCGCTGCTGGCCCTGCCGCTGGGCCTTTACATCGGCACCTACCGCCCGGTGCAGGCGTTCCTCGAGCCGCTCACCGACTTCATCCGCTACATGCCGGCGGTGGCCTTCATCCCGCTGGTGATGCTCTGGGTCGGCATCGACGAGGGCTCGAAGATCCTCATCATCTTCATCGGCACCTTCTTCCAGATGGTGCTGATGGTCGCCGAGGACGTGCGCCGGGTGCCGATGGCGCAGATCGAGGCGGCGCAGACCATGGGCGCCAGCCGCTACGAGGTGATCAAGCTGGTGATCCTGCCGTCGGCGCGCCCGGCGCTGCTCGACACCCTGCGCATCACCTGCGGCTGGGCCTGGACCTACCTGGTGGTGGCCGAACTGGTGGCCGCCAACTCCGGCCTCGGCTACGCCATCCTCAAGGCACAGCGCTACATGCAGACGGACAAGATCTTCGCCGGCATCCTGCTGATCGGCGTCATCGGCCTGCTCACCGACCAGGCGTTCCGCTGGCTCGGTCGCCTGGCCTTCCCCTGGTTGAAGAGGTAAGCGCGATGAACGACGCGAAAATCCGCATAAGCCACGTCGACAAGGTGTTCGCCAGTCGCGGCAAATCGGTGCAGGCGCTGCAGGACATCAACCTGGAGATCCGCCCCAACGAATTCATCACCTTCGTCGGCGCCTCTGGCTGTGGCAAGTCGACCCTGCTGCGCAGCATCGGCGGCCTGGAGCAGCACAGCGCCGGCGACATCCTGGTCGACGGCCGCGCGGTGGACGGCCCCGGCATCGACCGCGCCATGGTGTTCCAGCACTACAGCCTCTACCCCTGGCTGACGGTGATGAAGAACATCAAGTTCTGCCGCCAGTTGAAGGTCGTCTCCGACACAGTCAACAGCGACGCCGACGTCGAGGTGGCCAGCGGCCGCGCCGATGCGCTGCTCAACCTGATGGGACTCTCGGCGTTCGCCGATGCCTACCCGAACCAGCTCTCCGGCGGCATGCAGCAGCGCGTGGCGATCGCTCGCGCGCTGATGCCCAAGCCGCAGATCCTGCTGATGGACGAGCCGTTCGGCGCGCTGGACGCGCAGACCCGCGAGGTGATGCACGACCTGATCCGCCACGTGCACCGGCTGGAGAAGAGCACCATCCTGTTCGTCACCCACGACGTCGAGGAAGCCATCTACCTGGGCGGGCGCATCGTGTTGATGGCGCCGCGGCCCGGGCGCATCGACAGCGTCTACGAGGTGCCGCTGCCCGCCGAACGCCACCAGGACATGAAGCTCTCCGCGGAATTTCTCGCCCTCAAGCGCGAAATCCTCAATCGCATCCGCGAAACCTCCGGGATGAGCACCGACCTCGAACTGCTCGAACAGCTGAGCCGCAGCGCGCCTGCCTGAGCGGCATGGGCGCGGGGTGGACGGCGGGCGCGTGGGTGGTGGGCTGAAGCCCACCCTACGGGATCAGGCCGACGGAACGTGGGCGGTGGACTGAAGCCCCTACGGGATCAGGTCCGGCTCAGCCGGCAACTCAGGGCGCAATGGTCGGAGACGCCGGTGCTCAGGGCGACGTCCTCGAGCCGGTAGCCCGGCGTGTGGAACAGTCCGTCGACCATGAACGGGATGTCCCCGGCGCGGTGCAGCGAGCCGTCGATGCTGGTGGTGTGGTGCGGCGGGATGCCGTCGATGAAATGCTCTGCGATCAGGTCGAAGGTGGCGCGGCCGCGCGGGGCGTTGAAGTCGCCCGCCAGCAACAGGTCGCCGGCCCGCCGCGCCTGGGCTTCGGCAAGGCCGATCAGCTTGCCGGCGCTTTCGCGCTGGTACGGCGTGGAAGTGCCGAACGGCGTGACGTTGAGGTGGGTGACGGCGATGCGGAAGCCGCCGACGCTGGCGCTGAGCATGACTTCGGCGATGCTCAGCGGGTCGGCGCCGCGCTTGCCGTCCGTGTTGAGGAAGGTCATCTCGCGGATGCTCCCGGCGCTGCCGGAGTAGTACTCGGCGCACACGTCCGTCAACGCCGTATCGCGGGCGATCAGCCCGACCCCGACCACGTTGTCCGGGCCTTCCCCCGGATAGCGCGCCATCGCCGCGAAGCCCATGCGGCTGCCCATCAGCACCTCGAAGAACGGAATGTCGCGCTCGCACAGCTCCTGCAGGCAGAGCACGTCCGGACGTTCGCGCCGGAGAAAGGCCTCGACACGCGGCAGGTGCATGGAACGTTCGATGTTGACGGAGACGAGCTTGAGCGACATGGGATCGGCGGGCAGTGGAATGAGGCGCGGGGTGCGCACGGCCGGCGACGGGACCGTGCAACGAGGATGCCGGAGTGTACCAGACGCCCGCGCCAGACCGCCCGCGTCCGCCGCCGGGCGCCACCGGGCGCGGCCTCAGGAGCGGTACAGCTTGAGGCTCTGCACACGCTCCCGGTAGGCCGCCATGCGCTCCTTCAGTTCGTCCTTGCGCTGCGCTGCCACGCAATGCAGCAGCACGTTGAGGGCGCTGGTCAGGCCGCCGGTGGACTCGAGGATCAGCCCGGTCTTGGTCTTCATGGTGATGATCCAGGGCGTGTCGATGTGCCGGGCGATGCCGTACTCGTCGGTGAAGACCACCAGGTCGGTGTCGTTCTTCAGGCAGGTGTTGGCGAAGGCGATGCCGGCGTCGGCGTAGGGCGCGATGTCGATGAGGATCACGCAGCAGCGCTTGTCGCGGCTGTCCAGCCAGTGGCCGAGCACGCCGCTGTAGAGGTCGAGGTATTCCACCCCGGAGCGCACCAGCGAAAGGCGGTTGGCGAAATCCTCGGCGAGCCCGCGGATGGTCTGGAAGCCGCAGACGAACACCCGCTCGGCTTCGCTGACGCGGGCGACGACGTCATGCCAGTGCTGGTTGCCGAGCTGGCTGGCGAAGGCGGTGAGCGCTTCGATTTCCTCGTTGAGGTGCGCCAGCAGGTCGTCCGGCTGGCGTTCGACACGCTCGAGCAGGGTGCTGTTGAGCAGCGACTGCACGCGCACCTCGTCGCGCAGTTCTTCCTTCAGGCTCTTCAGCCCCTTGTAGCCGAGGCGCCGCAGGAAGCGGCTGACGGTGTTCGGGCTGACGCCGCTCTTCTGCGCCAGGGTGGTGCCGTTCTCGAACGACAGGCTCTCCAGGTTGGCCTGGATGTACGCCCACAGCGAGCGCTCGGCCGGGGTCAGCTTGCCGCTCAGTTGTTCCATCTTGCTGTCCAGCATGCGCGAAGCTCCGCTAGCTCTGGAATTTTTATGTCAGATTATTGATGACTGGAAGAAATCTACTATATGCTCGACCCGCCCGGCAAAACATAACGACTAGAAACACGCGTTCTTCCTTTCGGCCCTTCGGCCATGCAATTCCTGCCCCAACCAAAGGCTCGCTCACGCGGGCGGATAATCAGAAACGGAGTACAGGAACATGCCCGCACCCTATCACCGCAATGCCCTGCGCCACCGCGCGCGGGGTGCCTTGGCCGCTTCGGCCCTGCTCGCCAGCGCCGCCGGCCAGGCCGCCGAGGAGCTGCACCTGTACAACTGGGGCGACTACATCAACCCGCAGGTGCTCAGCCGCTTCACCGAGCAGACCGGCATCAAGGTGTCCCTCGACACCTACGGCAGCAACGAGGAAATGCTCGCCAAGCTGCAGGCCGGCGCCAGCGGCTACGACATCGTCTTCCCCTCGGTGCACATGCAGGACAGCATGGCCGCCCTCGGCCTGCTGGAAAAGACCTCCATCGACCAGAGCCCGGCGTTCGCCAACATCGACCCGAGCTTCCTGCGCGCCAAGTCCGACCCCAAGGGCGAGTACTGCATGCCCTACGCCTGGGGCACCGTGGGGATCTTCTACAACAAGACCAAGGTCAGCAAACCGATCGAGTCCTGGGCCGACTTCTTCGCCGAAGCCAAGGCCGGGAAGAAGGTCATCATGCTCGACGACATGCGCGAGACCCTGGGGGTCGGCCTGATCGTCAACGGCAAATCGGTGGACAGCACCGACCTTGCGGACATCAAGCAGGCCGAATCCTGGCTGCTGGAGCGCAAGCCGCTGGTCTCCGCCTTCACCTACGAGAGCGTGCCCATGGTGCAGTCCGGCGACGTCGCCGCGGCGCACTACTTCGTCGGCGCGATGATGTACGTGAAGCAGGACCCCGAGCACTTGGCCTACGTGATTCCCAAGGAGGGCGCGACGCTCTACCAGGAAGACATGTGCGTCCTCAAAAGCGCGCCGAACAAGGCCAACGCCAAGCGCTTCATGGAGTTCTTCCTGCAACCGGAGATCGCCGCGCTGAACACCGAGCAGCAGATGAACGGCACGCCGAACAAGGAAGCGCTGAAGCTGCTGCCGGCCGAGTTGCGCGACAACCCGGAGGTCAATCCGGGGCCGGAGGTGATGGCCAAGCTGCAGATCTTCCACGACCTCGGCAAGGACCTGAAGAAGTACGACCGCGCCTGGACGCGCGTGCGCACGGCGAACTGACCCGCCGCCAGGCCCCGTCCGCGTTGGCGTCACCCGCCAGCCGGCTCACTCCCAGAGGGTTCGCGACCGCCGCTCGCGCCGGTCGCGACCTTGCGCTTTCCCGGAGTCGTTCATGTCACATGCCAACAAACCGGTGGTCGAAATCAGGGCCGCCGTGAAGCACTACCGCACCCCCGAAGGCCACGCCGTCCGCGCCCTGGACGGCGTCGACCTGAGCGTCGGCGCCAACGAATTCGTCACCCTGCTCGGCCCCTCGGGCTGCGGCAAGACCACCCTGCTGCGCACCATCAGCGGCTTCGAGAGCCTCGACAGCGGCGAACTGCTGATCCAGGGTGTCGCGATGAACCAGGTGCCGCCTAACCGGCGCCCGGTGCACACCGTGTTCCAGAGCTACGCGCTGTTCCCGCACCTGTCGATCGGCGACAACGTCGGCTACGCCCTCGACGTGCGGGGCGTGGCCAGGGCCGAACGCCGTCAGCGCGTCGGCGCGGCGCTGGAATTGGTCGGCATGGGCGGGCTGGAGAAGCGCAAGCCGGGGCAACTGTCCGGCGGCCAGCAGCAGCGCGTCGCCCTGGCCCGCGCCATCGTCGACCGCCCCGCCCTGCTGCTGCTCGACGAACCGCTCTCCGCCCTCGACCGCCAGCTGCGCCAGGCCATGCAGCGCGAGCTGAAGAACCTGCAGCACGAGCTGGGCATCGCCTTCGTCTTCGTCACCCATGACCAGGAAGAAGCGCTGACCATGTCCGACCGCATCGTCGTGCTCAACGGCGGCCACGTGCAGCAGGTCGGCGCGCCGCAGGACATCTACGACCGCCCGGCGAACGCCTTCGTCGCCGGCTTCATCGGCGAGAGCAACCTGCTGCGCGCACGGGTCGAATCCTGCGCGGACGGCGTCGCCACGCTGGTCGGCGAGCAGGGCGATCCGCTGCGCCTGCCGAGCGCCGGTCTGCAGGTCGGCCAGCCGCTGCACATCCTGCTGCGCCCCGAGCAATTCCACCTCGACTGCCCCGGCGACCCGGCCGCGCACGGCGCGCTGGACGGCGTGGTCGAGCAGACCGTGTTCATCGGCAAGGATTTCGAAGTGAGCCTGCGCAGCGCCACCGGCAGCCGCATCAAGGCGGTGGTGCGCGACGCCTCGCGCCAGGCCCTGCAACGCCTGCATCCGGGCGCCGGCCTGCGCCTGTGGTACGCGCTGGACGCCGCGCACCTGATCGCCGGGGAGGCCTGATGCTCACCGCCGAGAACCGCGCGCGCTGGCGCCTGGCCGGGCTGCTCAGCCCGGCGACCCTGATCATCGGCCTGTTCTTCGTCGTTCCGCTGGCGATCATGGCGCTCTACAGCCTGCTCGAGCCGGGCCTGTACGGCGGCGTGGAATGGACCTTCTACCCGGACAACTTCGGCCGCATCCTCGGCTGGGCCGACGGCAGCAACGAGGAATTCGACGTCGTCTACCTGCAGATCCTCCTGCGCTCGTTCAAGCTGGCCGCGATCACCGTGCTGCTGACCCTGCTGGTCTGCTACCCGGCGGCGTTCTGGGTCAGCCGCCAGCCGGAGCGGCTGCGCAACTTCTGCCTGTTCCTGATCACCCTGCCGTTCTTCACCAGCCTGATCGTGCGCCTCTACGCCTGGGTGCTGATCCTGCGCCCCACCGGCTTCCTCAACGCCAGCCTGCAGGGCCTGGGGCTGATCGACGCGCCGCTCGACCTGATCTACACCGAGGGCGCGGTGTTGCTGGGGATGACCTACATCTTCGTGCCGTTCATGTTCCTGCCGATCTACGCCAGCGTGGAGAAGCTCGACCGGCGCCTGCTGGAAGCCTCTGCCGACCTCGGCGCCGGGCGCTGGCAGAGCTTCTGGCGGGTGATCTTCCCGCTGACCCTGCCGGGCATCGCGGCCGGCTCGATCATCGTGTTCATTCCCAGCCTGGGCAATTTCATCGTGCCGTCGCTGCTCGGCGGCGCGCGCGTGCTGATGATCGGCAACCTGGTGGAGCAGCAGTTCCTCGCCGCGCGCAACTGGCCGTTCGGTGCCGCCCTGGCGATGCTGATCATGGCGGCGGTGCTGCTGTTCCTGCTGCTCTACGTGCGCTCGCAGGGGCGCGCCGCGCTGAAGGAGGCCGCCCGATGAACAGACTGCTCGGACTCATCGGCCGCCGCCTGCTGGGGGGCTACAGCCTGGCGTTCTTCGTCTTCCTCTACCTGCCGATCGGCCTGATCGTGGCCTACTCGTTCAACGGCAACCCGCTGAACATGATGATCTGGAGCGGCGCCAGCCTGGACTGGTACCGCTCGCTGTTCGGCCTGTCCAATTCGCTGAGCGAGAACACGCTTTACGTCGAATCCACCGGACAACTGCTGGCGGCGCTGCGCACCAGCCTCGCAGTGGCGCTGGTCACCACGCTGATCTCGACCCTGGTCGGCACGCTCACCGCGCTGGCCCTGGCGCGCTACCGCTTCCGCCTGCAGGGCTTCTACCGGGTGCTGCTGTTCCTGCCGATGCTGATGCCGGACATCGTTCTCGGCATCGCCCTGCTGATCTTCTTCGTCGGCGCCGGCGTACCGCTGGGCAAGGGCTCGATCATCATCGGCCACTGCACCTTCCTGATCAGCTACGTGTTCCTCATCGTCAGCGCGCGTCTGGCCGGCATGGACACGCGCCTGGAAGAGGCCTCGGCCGATCTCGGCGCCTCGGCCTGGATCACCTTCCGCCGCATCACCCTGCCGCAGATCCTCCCCGGCGTGCTCGGTGGCGCGTTGCTGGCGTTCATCATCTCGATGGACGACCTGGTGATCACCTACTTCATCTCGGGTGTCGATTCGACCACCCTGCCGGTGTTCATCTACGGAATGATCCGCCGCGGCATCAAGCCGGAAATCAACGCCATCGCCACCCTGCTGCTGCTCGCTTCGCTGCTGATCGCCTCCCTCGGGCTGTACCTGCGCAACCGCAAGCCCGCCACTTCCTCGGATGACCACGCCCATGGCTAAACCCCGCGCCCGCGAACTCGGCCTGGCCGTTCCCGGCACCACCGGCCCGCACAACGCGATCACCGACGTGCCCGGCGTGCTGGTCGGCTACCGCACCCTCGACTACCTCGCCGACAACGGCAAGCGGGTGAAGACCGGCGTCACCGCCATCCTTCCCCGCGGCTATGCCCGCGAACCGCAGCCGGTGTGGGCCGGCTTCCACGCGCTGAACGGCAACGGCGAGATGACCGGCACCCACTGGATCGAGCACGGCGGCTACTTCGTCGGCCCGCTGTGCATCACCAACTCCCACAGCGTCGGCATCGTCCACCACGCCGCGACCCGCTGGACCCTGCGCCAGTACGCCGAGGCCTGGGACGCCAACCACCTGTGGGCGATGCCGGTGGTGGCCGAGACCTACGATGGCGTGATCAACGACATCAACGGCCAGCACGTCAGCGAGGCCGACGCCCTCGCCGCGCTGGACGACGCGCAGGACGGGCCGATCGCCGAAGGCAACGTCGGCGGCGGCAACGGGATGATCTGCTACGGCTTCAAGGGCGGCACCGGCAGCGCCTCGCGCCTGATCGAGATCGACGGCCAGCGCTACACCCTGGGCGCCCTGGTGCAGGCCAACCACGGCCAGCGCGCCTGGCTCAAGGTGCTCGGCGTGCCGATCGGCGAACGCTGGGGCGAGGACGCGCCGGTCGGCCTGGAGCGCGAGCGCGGCTCGATCATCGTGGTGCTGGCCACCGATGCGCCGCTGCTGCCGCACCAGCTCAAGCGCCTGGCACAGCGCGCAGGGCTGGGCATCGCCCTGGGCGGTACGCCGGGGGGCAACAATTCGGGGGATATCTTCATCGCCTTCAGCGTGGCCAACCCGCGCCCGCTGCCGCAGCTGGCGCCGACCCGGCTGAAACTGGACTACCTCAACGACGAGTGCTTCGACGCGCTCTACCTGGCGGCCGTGCAGGCCACCGAGGAAGCCGTGCTCAACGCGATGCTGGCCGCCGAGGATGCGCCGATGCAGAAGCCCGAGGGCGTCTGCCGGGCGCTCGACGGCGAACGCCTGCGGCAGGTGCTGGGGGTTGACGTCAGTCCAGCTTGACGACCTTGGCGAGGACGATCTTCGGACCCTTCATCTTCTTCACGATGATCCGCAGATGGTCGGTTTCCAGCACGTCCTCTTCTTCCGGCACCCGTTTCAGGGTGTCGTAGATCAGCCCGGCGAGGGTTTCCGCCTCGACGTGGTCGAGGTCCACGCCGAGCAAGCGCTCGACCTTGAACAGCGGCGTGTCGCCCCGCACCAGCAGCTTGCCCGGCTGGTAGGCGAGGATGCCGCGCTCGGCCTTGCGGTGTTCGTCCTGGATATCGCCCACCAGCACTTCGAGCACGTCCTCCATGGTCAGGAAGCCGACCACCTTGTGGTCCGCCTCCTCGACCAGGGCGAAATGCGAGCCGCCCTGGCGGAACTGCTCGAGCAGCGCGGAAAGCGGCATGTGCCGGGAAATCCGGTCGATCGGGTGGATCAGGTCGTCGAGCTTGAGCGCCGAGGGCAGCATTTCCAGCAGCGACAGCTCCAGCAGCAGGTCCTTGATGTGGAGCACGCCGACGAAGGTCTCGGCGGCCTCGTCATACACCGGGTAGCGGCTGTACTTGTGCCGGCGGAACACCTCGAAGACTTCCTCCAACGGCGCGTGGCGCTCCAGGTAGACCAGGTCTTCGCGGGAGTTGGCCCAGTCCACCACCTCCAGCTCGCCCAGCTCCACCGCCGAGGCCAGCACCCGCATGTCCTGGTCGCTGGGGTCGTGGGCGCGGCTGGAGTGCAGGATCAGCTTGAGTTCGTCGCGGCTGTAGGCGTGCTCGTGATGCGGCCCCGGCTCGCCCTGCCCGGCGATGCGCAGGATGCCGTTGGCGCTGGCGTTGAGCAGGTAGATGGCCGGGTACATCAGCCAGTAGAACAGGTACAGCGGCACCGCCGTCCACAGCGACAGCAGCTCGGGCTGGCGGATCGCCCATGATTTGGGTGCCAGCTCGCCGACCACGATGTGCAGGTAGGAAATGATGAAGAACGCGCTGAAGAAGGCGATGCCGTGGACCAGCGCCGGCGAGTCGATATCGAAGTACTGCAGCAGCGGCGTCAACAGGTGGGCGAAGGCCGGCTCGCCGACCCAGCCGAGGCCGAGGGAGGCCAGGGTGATGCCCAGCTGGCAGGCCGACAGGTAGGCGTCCAGCTGGTTGTGCACGGTGCGCAGGATCTGCCCGCGCCAGCCGCTCGTCTTGGCGATGGCTTCGACCCGGGTGGCGCGCAGCTTGACCATGGCGAACTCGGCGGCGACGAAGAAGCCGTTGAGCAGCACGAGGAACAGGGCGAACAGCACGAGGCCGAAGTCGGCGAAATAGGTGTAGAGGGAGCTAGGGGAAGGGTCCATGGGGGGTTCGTAGGGCTGATGATGGGCTCAAGGTTGAGGGTTGGATTCGGGCTTTGCAACAGTTTCGGCGGCGAGTGGCCGAGCGGCCGCCCCGGCGCCACGGGCCTCGCCGCCAACGGCGCGCGCGGACGCGGCTCAGTCGTCCGCGGCGGACAACGCCTCGGCGGAAAGCGGAGCGACCTGAGCCGGCGCGAAGTGGCAGGTGAAGACGCTGCCCTTGCCCGGCACGCTGGCGATTTCCAGCTTGCCGCGATGGCGCAGCAGCACGTGCTTGACGATGGCCAGGCCGAGGCCGGTGCCGCCGGTGCTCAGCGCGCGGCTGGAGTCGACGCGGTAGAAGCGCTCGGTGAGCCGCGGCAGGTGCTTGGCCTCGATGCCGACGCCGCTGTCGGCCACCTCCAGGTGTGCGCCCTGGGCGTCGCTCCACCAGCGGATGCGCACGTCGCCGCCGGCCGGGGTGTATTTCACCGCGTTGAACACCAGATTGGAGAAGGCGCTGCGCAGCTCGGCCTCGCTGCCCTTGAGGCGCAGGCCCACTTCCATGTCCAGCTGCACGCGGTGGCCACGCTCGCCGGACAGCGCCAGGGCATCGGCACGGATCGACTGCAGCATCGGCTCCACCACCACCGGCTGGTTGTCCGAGGGGTAATCGGTGGCCTCCAGGCGCGCCAGCAGCAGCAGGTCGTTGAGCAGGTTCTGCATGCGCCCGGCCTGCTCCTGCATCTGCTGCATGGCGCGGCGCCAGCGCGGGCTGGTGCCGGGGTCGTTGTCGAGCAGGGTTTCCAGGTAGCCGGCAATCACCGTCAGCGGCGTGCGCAACTCGTGGGAGACGTTGGCGACGAAGTCCTTGCGCATCTGCTCCAGCTGATGGACGCGGGTCACGTCGCGCACCAGCATCAGGCGTTCGCCGTTGCCGTAGCGGGTGATGAGGAACTGCAGGCGCAGCTCCTCGTTGATCGGCGAGGGAATCTCCAGCGGATCGGCATGCTGCTCCTGCACGAAATATTCCTTGAAGCGCGGATGACGCACCAGGTTGCCCACCGGCTGACCTTCGTCCTGACGACCCTTGAGCCCGAGCAGTGTCTCCGCCGCGGGGTTCCACCATTCAAGGTTGCCACCGCTGTCGAGCATGATCACCGCGTCGCGCAGCGCACCGGTGGATTCCTGGGCGCGGTCGATCACCGCCTGCAGGCGCTCGCGGGCCTGACGGTTGCGCCGTTGCAGGTGGTAGATGCGGTCGAACAGCTCTTCCCACAGCCCTCGCGCCTCCGGCACCTCGGCCTGCGCGTCGGCGCTTTCCAGCCAGCGCCGCAGACGCAGCAGGTCGCGCAGCAGCCAGCCGAGATAGAGCGCCAGGCAGAGGGCGAAACTCCAGCCGTAGGCATCGCTGATGAAGCCGAGCAACAGCCCGCCGCCGATCAGCGCGAGCAGGTGGCGGAGCAGAATGCGGCGCCAATCGGTGTTCAAGGCGGGTCAGGTCCTGTGCGGGAGGAAACGGCGATCGGTCATGCGCAGTCTACCGGTTCGCAACGGCCGGCTGGTCGCGCCCGCCGTCAGCTCTTGGTGGAGAAGCGGTAGCCGGTGCCGCGTACCGTCTGCACCAGGTTCTCGTGCACCTCGCCAAGCGCCTTGCGCAGGCGGCGGATGTGTACGTCCACGGTGCGCTCCTCGACGTACACGTTGCCGCCCCAGACCTGGTCGAGCAACTGGCCGCGGCTGTAGGCGCGCTCCTGGTGGGTCATGAAGAACTGCAGCAGGCGGTACTCGGTGGGGCCCATCTCGGCCGGCTTGCCATCGATGGTGACGCGGTGGCTGACCGGATCGAGCAGCAGGCTGCCGACCTCGATCGGCGCCTCGTTGTCCACCGGGCCGGCGCGGCGCAGCACGGCCTTGAGCCGGGCGACCAGCTCGCGCGGCGAGAACGGCTTGGTGATGTAGTCGTCGGCGCCGACTTCCAGGCCCTGGATCTTGTTATCCTCTTCGCCCTTCGCGGTGAGCATGATGATCGGCACTTCGGCGGTCATCTCGTCGCGCTTGAGGCGCCGCGCCAGCTCGATGCCGGTGGTGCCGGGCAGCATCCAGTCGAGCAGGATCAGGTCCGGCTGCCGGTCGACGATCAGCGCATGCGCCTGCTGGGTGTTTTCCGCCTCGAGGCATTCGTAGCCGGCCATCTCCAGCGCCACCGCGATCATCTCGCGGATCGGCGCCTCGTCGTCCACGATGAGGATTGTTCTACCTGCCATGTCCATTCCTGCCCAAACCATCTATGCGTCGCATTAGATAACGGAAATGTTGCAACGATGTGACAGGCGCGCGTCCGCCTAGAAGGCGTAATCCAGCACGATGCCGAGGAAGATCGCCAGCCCGGCCCAGTGGTTGTGCAGGAAGGCCTTGAAGCACACCAGCGGCTCGCGCCGGCGGGTGGCCCAGAACTCCCAGGCGAAACACGCCGCGGCCACGCCCAGGCCGAGATGGAACCAGCCGCCCAGCTCGAAGCGCCCGCCAGCCAGCAGCAGGCACAGCAGCGCCAGCAGTTGCAGCGTGAGGATGATCGCGCGGTCGGCGTCGCCGAACAGGATGGCGGTGGATTTCACCCCGATCTTCAGGTCGTCCTCGCGGTCGGCCATGGCGTAGTAGGTGTCGTAGGCCACCGTCCACAAGAGGTTGGCGATGTACAGCAACCAGGCCGCCGCCGGCAGGCTGCCGGTTTCGGCGGTGAACGCCATCGGCATGCCCCAGGAGAACGCCGCGCCGAGCACCACCTGCGGGTAGAAGGTGTAGCGCTTCATGAACGGGTAGCTGGCCGCCAGCACCACGCCGCCGACCGAAAGCCAGAGGGTAGTGACGTTGGTGAACAGCACCAGCACGAAGCTCGCCGCCAGCAGCACGGCGAACAGCACCAGTGCCTCCTTCGGAAGAATCGCCCCGCTGGCCAGGGGACGCGCGCGGGTGCGGGCGACGTGGCCGTCGAAATCGCGGTCGGCGTAGTCGTTGATCACGCAGCCGGCGGCGCGCATCAGCAGCACGCCCGCCACGAAGATGAACAGGTTCTTCGCGCTCGGCACGCCCTTGGCCGCCACCCACAACGCCCACAGCGTCGGCCACAGCAGCAGGTAGATGCCGATCGGCTTGTCCAGGCGCATCAGCTGGATGAAGTCCCAGGTGCGCGGGTGCAGGCGGTTCAGTGAGTGCAGCAGGCGGGTGTACATCGAGGGCGGCTCCGATCCGGTCGCGCGGAGTATACCGGCTCGCCGCCGGCGTCGAAGCGCGGAGCGCGGATCACGCCCCGGCGGCGTGCCACAGCGCCGGCAGGAACACCTCGGCGACCAGCACGCCCAGCGCGCCACGGCGGAAGCACGAGCGCCGCGCCCAGAGCCCGACCGCGGCCTGGTCGCCCGGCAACCATTCGGCCGGATAGACGCAGGCCTGCAACTCGCCCCGCGCGAAGGCCTGGTCGCTGAACAGCAGTTCGCCCAGCGAGCGGCTCCCCAGCGCCTCCAGCGCCAGCCCGGAGCCCTCCAGCGCCGCGCGTGCGGCGACGCTGCGGGCGAATACCCAGGGCTGGCCGTGGCCGCGCAGCAGCACTTCGCGCACCCAGCCCTGGCTGCCCGCGGCGACACCGAGCGCCGCGCATTCCTCGTCGCGCAGCGGCTGCCAGCCTTCGGCGAGCGGCGTGACGTCGAACGCGCCGCTCGCCAGGGCGGTGAGGCGCCGGGTCAGCGAACCCTGGTCGAACAACTAGTCGCGCACGGCGGCATCG